>JBBKXP010000064.1:0-3300 GCA_037969545.1 Paracoccaceae bacterium
GTGTCGGCCGGAATCGTTTCGGCCCGTAACCGCGCCCTTTCAGGCACATACGACGACTTTATCCAGACCGATGCGGCGATCAACCGGGGTAACTCGGGCGGGCCGCTGTTCAACATGGAAGGCGAAGTCATCGGGGTGAACACCGCGATCCTGTCGCCCAACGGCGGATCGATCGGCATCGGCTTTTCAATGTCGTCCAACGTCGTCAAGAACGTTGTCGATCAGCTTCGCGAATTTGGCGAGACCCGGCGCGGTTGGCTGGGCGTTCGGATTCAGGACGTGACGCCTGACATGGTCGATGCGATCGTCGGCCTCGAGTCAGCCCGCGGTGCGCTGATCACCGACGTGCCCCCCGGCCCAGCCGAGGATGCCGGTCTGCAATCAGGCGATGTGATCCTGAGCTTTGACGGTGCCGACGTGCCCGATACCCGCGATCTGGTGCGGATGGTCGGCAATTCGCCGGTCGGTAAAGAGGTGCCGCTGGATGTACTGCGCAACGGCGACACGATCCCGCTGACAGTCGTGCTGGGTCGGCGCGAAACTGCCGAAGCCGCTGCGGTGCCTGCCGCAACCGAACCACAGGCGCCGGAAGTGACCGAAATCCTGGGACTGACACTGTCGGAAATCACGCCCGACCTGACCGAGCAATTCAGTCTCAGCATCGATACAGGGTTGGTGATTACCAACGTCAACCTCGACTCGGATGCCGCGACCAAGGGCATTCTGGCCGGGGACGTGATCACCGAGGCCGGACAACAGGCCGTCGCCACGGTTGCCGATTTCCAGGCCCGGATCGACGAAGCGACCGAAGCCGGACGCAAATCGCTGTTGCTGCTGGTACGGCGTGGCGGCGACCCGCGTTTTGTGGCGCTGGTGCTCGAGGAATAGAAAACCTCGCAAAACCACTACAGAGGGCGCCCGTTGCGGCGCCCTTTTTCATTGGCCGGATGCGGTGTCCATCTGTTCAGGGCTGAGTGCGATCAGACCCAGTCGGCGGGCGGTTTCGATGTCCAAAAGCGGACTGTCGTGGCTGTCGATCCGCTGGAACGCCTTGATTGCAAGGGACGTGCGGGTGTCCAGCACGCCGTTGATCGGGCCGCGATAGTGACCGCGCGCCTTGAGCGCGCGTTGCAGCGAGGCGACGAATTCCGGCGTCAAGTTTTCGGGGCAGATCGTTTCGAACAATATTTCGCGCCGCTCTTTTGTAATCTCTTGCCGTGTCACGGTGCGGAACGCCGTCGGGGCGGTGACAGTGCCGTCGCTAGAAACTTCGGGGGGCTGAACCATGACCTGCTCGGTCACGGTTTCGATCCGTGCCGGGGTCACATCGCGGCCATAGCATCGCCCGGCAATGTCCTTTTCGACTTGCGGCACATCGAAGGCGGGCAAAGGTGCAAAGGGCAGCGCAACATCGTCGGCGCAAGCCGCCAACAGGCCGCAAAGGACCATCGGTATCGTCGATCGCACCATTGCCAACTTGCCTGCCGGGGTCTTTGACCCGATTGTGATTGGCCCTGATTCTAGCTGAAAACCGACGCCGGGCAAAGCAAACAAGGGCGCCTGGGCGCGACACGGGCGGGCCTGTCGCCTTTGGCGCACAGTTACACCGATTTTGGGCTGGCAGGTGCGCGGACCCTCGCCTAGATAAGGGCGGATACCCGAGCGGCAAGGAACGACCCAGAATGGCGAAAATTACCTATATCGAACACGGCGGCAAGGAACATGTGGTCGAGGTCCCAAGTGGCCTGACTGTCATGGAAGGGGCCCGCGACAACGGCATTCCGGGAATCGAGGCCGATTGCGGCGGCGCCTGCGCCTGTTCGACCTGTCATGTCTATATCGCGCCCGATTGGGTCGACAAGCTGCCCGCCAAGGACGCGATGGAAGAGGACATGCTGGATTTCGCCCACAAGCCCGACCCGGTGCGGTCGCGGCTGACGTGTCAGCTAAAAGTATCGGATGCGTTGAACGGGCTGGTTGTGCAAATGCCGGAAAAGCAGATCTGATGCGGCTGGCGGCCCTGTTTGCGGCACTTTGTCTGAGCGGTGTCAGCGCGTTCGCACAGGACATGAACATTGTCGGCGCGACTTATACCGAACCAACCGACCGCTATGACCACGGCATTCTGGGCGACGCTATCGAATGGGGTGCGCTGCTGCTTGCGGTCGATGGCTGCCCGGGATGCGCGCAGATTGATCTGCGCGAAATCACCATCCGCCTGCCGGAAACCCATGTTTTCGAGGATACTGCGCCGCGCCTTGTCGATATCGACAACGACGGGCGGTCCGAAGTCATGGTGGTCGAGTCAAGCCTGACCCAAGGGTCGCGTCTGGCGATCTATGACGCGACCGGGGTCAAGGCCGCGATCCCCTATATCGGCCAGACCCATCGCTGGCTGGCGCCGGTCGGGGTCGGTGACATGGACGGCGACGGCACGATCGAACTGGTCTATGTCGACCGCCCGCATCTGTTCAAGATCCTGACTGTCTGGCGCTGGCGCGATGGTCGTTTGGAAAAGGTCGCTGACCGGGCCGAACTGACCAACCACCGGATCGGCGAGACCGACATCGGCGGCGGCATGCGCGAATGCGACGGCGTCGTCGAGGCAATCACTGCCAATGCCGACTTTAGCCGCGTCATGGCGACCCGGCTGGATACCGGGCGGCTATTTTCGCGCGATCTGGGGCCCTATGAGGGGCGACAGTCGTTCGCGGATGCGTTGCGCTGTTAGACTGATCAGGTCGCCAGCGCGACGATTCCCAGCAACACCCCGATTTCCGCGACCTGTTGGGTCGCGCCCAGAATGTCGCCGGTCTGGCCGGCGATCCTGGCCTTGGCAAACGCGCCGCATCCAAGGGCCAGGACCGCGACTATCAGGCCAAGCGGGATGACCCACCAGCCGGTCAGCACCAGCGCAACCAGCCCCCCGATCACTGCCGCCACCAGCGCGGTCCGCAGCGTCGGTCGTCCGACGGCATGAGAAAGCCCATTGCCGCGTGCATTCGGCAGCGCGGTCATCACCGCAACCATCGCCGCCCGTGACCCGGCCCCGGCGACCAGCAAGGGCACCCATAGCCACCCTGCCCCGATCAACGCCACCAACGCCGCCCAGCGCAACATCACCGTCAGCACCAGCGCCAGCACGCCATAAGTGCCGATCCGGCTGTCCTTCATGATCTCGAGCCGCCTCGATTTGTCGTGCCCGCCCCACAGGCCATCGGCGCTGTCGGCCAACCCATCCTCGTGCAGCGCCCCGGTAACGATGATGCCGACGGTCAAGATCAGGCCCGCCGCCAGCAT
>JBBKXP010000065.1:0-4341 GCA_037969545.1 Paracoccaceae bacterium
TTCGGTCTATCGGACAAGGTTGCCCTCCATCACCAGCACCGCATTGCCGGCAACGGTGACGCCATCCGCATCGGCATGCGCACTGATCTGCGACGGTCGGCCCATATCCGCACCCTGCCGGATCGTCAGACATTGTGGTTGTCCGGTCACCTGCCGCAGAAGCGCCGCAAGGGTGGCACCGGCGCTGCCGGTGGCGGGGTCTTCCGGAATGTTGTCGAGCGGTGCAAACATCCGGGCATCGACTTGATCCGCCTTGCGCACATAGGCAAAAATCGCGAAATCAAGGCCCGCCGGATGCAGCACCGAAGCCTTGCGCAGGCTGGCGACATCGGGTTGGCAGGCTGAGAGTCGTTCTCGCGTCGTCAGTTCCGCGATCACGAATGGCAGGCCAAGCGTTGCCTGCAGCGGCGGATGCGTATCGCTCATGATCGCGTCGTCGGGCAATCCCAGACAGGCGGCAACCAATGCCTGATCGGGGTGGCTGAGGATGGCGAGTGTCTGCCGTGTGGTAAAGGCCGCTCGCTTTGCATCGACGGTGCAGGGAATTGGTCCGACCCCCAGTTCAAGAACCATATCGGCAGGAAACCCCAGATCGTGCAGGCAGATTGCGGTGCCGATCGTCGGATGGCCGGCAAAGCCGACCTCGGTCGTCGGCGTAAAAATACGCACCCGCGCCGTATGCGCCGGGTCCGCAGGCGGATAGACAAAGGTGACTTCGGAAAAGTTGAACTCGGCGGCGATGCACTGCAACTCGGCCTCTGGCAGGCGTTCGGCATCGAGAAACACCGCCAGCTGATTGCCGCCATAGCGTTGGTCGGTAAAGACATCATAGACGCGATAGGCGTTCACTGCGGCAACTCCGGCGTGCGGCCCAACCGGGCGGCGACGCGGGCCACTGTCAGGCCCTGCACGATGATCGAAAAGACGACGATGATATAGGTCGCCATCAGGATCAACGGCTTCCATTCGCTGTCCGGCAGCCCCAGCGCCAGCGCGACCGAGATGCCGCCCTTGAGACCGCCCCACGTCATGATCGGCACGACCCCCCGGGAAAAGCTGCGAAACGGCCGCAGAATCAACACCGGCACCGCGACGGCGACCAGTCGCGCAACCAGCGCCAGCCCGATCGCCAGCACCCCGGCAAGCAGATATTGCTGTTCAAAGGCGATGGCGAACACCTCGAACCCGATCAGCAGGAAAAGGACCGCATTCAGGATTTCGTCGATCAGTTTCCAGAAACCCTCGACATACTGTCGGGTGGTTTCGGACATCCCGTATCTGGTGCCCACGTCGCCGATCAACAGCCCCGCACAAACCGCCATGATCGGCGCCGAGACGTGCAGTGCCACGGCCAGTTCATAGCCACCGAACGCCAACCCAAGCGTGATCAGCACCTCGAGCGCGTAATCGTCGATCCGCCGCATCACCCGGAATACCAGCCAGCCAAGAACAAGGCCAAGCACCGCGCCGCCAAACGCCTCCTGCACGAACAGCCGTAACGCCCCTTGCAAGCCGCTTGCATGATCGGCGCCGTGCGCGAACGCAACGCCGACCAGCACCAGATAGACGACATAACCGACACCGTCGTTGAACAGACTTTCGCCCGCAATCTTGGTTTCCAGCGACTTCGGCAGATCGGCGTTACGCAGAACACCCAGCACCGCGACCGGATCGGTGGGCGAGATCAAGGCCCCGAACACCAGTGCCACGATCAGGGGCATGCCCGTCAGCCAGCTGAATCCGACCCCGACGATAAGCGTCGACAAGGCAACGCCGATCGTCGCCATCAGCAGGACGGCGACCCATTCTTTCTTGAGATCGGCCAGATTGACATGCAGTGCCCCGGCGAACAGCAGCAGCCCCAGCATTCCTTCGAGCAGGGCATCGGTAAAGTCGATATCCAGCACCGCCCCGCGCACCGAGTCCGCGATGCCGAGTGCCGGCAGGGCAAAGTCGATCGACATGATAGTGACGGACGCTGCCAGCGATACGACCAAGATGCCGATGCTCGAAGGCAGTCGCAGAAACAGGTAGTTGATCGCGCCGAACGCCCCGGCAAGGACGATCAAAAGCGAGGTGATCTGCAGCAAGGTCATCGTGCTATGCGGCCCTTTCGTGGTCAGTCAGGTTTAGCATAGGGTATGCAACGGGGCCAGACGGTCGGGCCGCAGTTCCGTTATATGTCAGCCCGCAGCGCGCTTGATCGGTGCCATGAAGCAACATGTGCCGCCACCATTCATCGCAGTCATGCCCAAGCCCGCATCATCGCCGCATCTGGCGTCGCGACGCTGTTGCCGGTCAACATGCCGCTGCTTCAGTTATCCAGCCGAACCAGCGCATGCCGTTTCTTGCCCGCCGACAGCTTGATCGGGTTGGCAAGTGCGGCGGCGTCGATCATCAGCCCCGCATCGGTCAGCGGCGCGTCGTCAAGGCGGGCACCATTGTCGGCGATCAGGCGCTTGGCTTCCTTGCCACTGCTGGCCAGACCGGCCCGGACGATCAGTTGGACGATGGATATACCATCCGCAACATCCGACGCCGACAGACTGACAGTTGGCAGATCGTCCCCGACGCCGCCATGTTCGAAGACATCTTTTGATGTCGTTTCAGCGGCTTCCGCGGCGTCCTTGCCGTGCAACAGGGCAGTGACTTCGTTTGCCAGAATGATCTTGGCTCCATTTATTTCCGACCCGCCAAGTCCGCCAAGGCGGTTGCATTCATCGATCGGCAATTCGGTGAACATCTTGAGGAATTTGCCGACATCGGCGTCTGCGATATTGCGCCACCCTTGCCAGAATGCGTAGGGCGACATCATGTCCTGGTTCAGCCAGACCGCACCATCAACCGATTTGCCCATCTTCTTGCCATCGGCGCGGGTCACCAGCGGCGTCGTCAGGCCAAAGGCATCTTTGCCTTCAACCCGGCGGATCAGGTCGGCGCCTGACACGATATTGCCCCACTGATCCGATCCGCCCATCTGGACGATGCAGCCATAGCGCCGGTTGAGTTCCAGAAAATCATAGGCCTGGAGCAACATGTAATTGAATTCGATAAAGCTGAGCGGTTGTTCGCGGTCCAGTCGGGATTTGACGCTTTCAAACGCCAACAGCCGGTTGATCGTGAAATGCTTGCCGATGTCGCGCAGGAAATCCACATAACCAAGCTTGTCGAGCCAGTCGGCATTGTTGGGCATGATCGCATCGGTCGGCCCGTCGCCGTAGCGGACGTATTTGGCGAACACTTCGCGGATCGTCGCCGCATTTGCGTTGATCTGAGCGACCGAGAGAATCTTGCGCATCTCGTCCTTGCCGGACGGATCACCAACCTTGGTCGTGCCGCCGCCCATCAGCGTGATCGGCCGGTGGCCGGTCTTTTGCAGCCAACGCAGCAACATGATCTGCACAAGGTTGCCGATATGCAGCGACGACGCGGTCAGGTCATAACCGATGTAGCCGGTGACGACTTCGCGGTTCATCCGGTCGTCCAGTTCCTGCAGATTGGTGCAGTCAGCCAGGAAACCGCGGCTTGAAACTTCGTGGATGAATTCGGATTTCGGATGGTAGGTCATGGTCTTGTCCTTGGGTCGCGCACGCGGCAGTCTATAAGGGCCGCTCGGGGCAAGGGAAAGCAGATGTTGATTCCAGAATTCGTCACAGCCCTCGGGGCGATGTCAGGCACATCGCTGGACGGTGTCGACGCGGCGATGATCGAAACCGATGGCGAAACGATCCGCGCATTTGGCCCCAGCGCCTATCACCCTTATACATCAACACAGCAAGATGTGCTGCGCGCCGCCTTGGGGAAATGGCCCGAAGATAACGTGCGCCGCGCCGCAGGTCTGATCGAAGACGCCCATATCGCCGCATTGAGCGCCTTTGAAAACATCGATCTGGTCGGCTTTCACGGGCAGACGCTGGCCCACGATCCCGGTGGGCGCGGCACCCATCAGGCTGGCGACGGGCAGCGCCTGGCCGATACGCTGGGTCTGCCGGTCGTCTGGGATTTCCGCAGCGCCGATGTGCGTCTTGGCGGGCAGGGCGCGCCGCTGGCACCCTTTTATCATTTCGCCTGCGCCAAATGGATCGGGGCGAACGCACCTGTGGCCTTTCTTAATCTTGGCGGGGTTGGCAACCTGACCTGGGTCGACCCGAACCACGCGCGGCCGCACGATCCCGGCGCCTTGCTCGCGTTTGATACCGGCCCGGCCAATGCGCCGCTGAACGATCTGCTTATGGCGCGGCGCGGCCTGCCGTATGACAAGGACGGGGCACTGGCAGCCCTTGGTAAAGTGGTCGATGGCGCCCTCGAACTTTTTCTAGACGACGCTTATTTTTACAGGAT
>JBBKXP010000066.1:0-3120 GCA_037969545.1 Paracoccaceae bacterium
CATCAGAGTCACATAGGCGTAGATGCCTTGCCCCTTGATGCTGTGCGGATAGCCGACCACCGCGGCCTCGGCCACTTTGGGATGCGCCACCAGGGCGCTTTCGACCTCGGCGGTTCCCATCCGGTGCCCGCTGACGTTGATCACGTCGTCGACCCGGCCGGTAATCCAGTAATAGCCGTCGGCGTCACGCCGGCAGCCGTCACCGGTGAAATAGTAGTTCTTGAAGTCGCTGAAATAGGTCTTTTCGAACCTTTCGTGATCGCCCCAGACGGTGCGCATCTGGCCGGGCCAACTGTCCTAGAGGCATAGGACGCCCTCGGCTTCGGTTGTGGTGTTTTCTTCTCCGGTGGTCGGCTCGAGGATCACCGGCTGGATGCCAAAAAACGGCACCGTGGCGCTGCCCGGTTTGGTGGTGATGGCGCCCGGCAGGGGGGTCAGAAGGTGGCCGCCGGTTTCCGTCTGCCACCAGGTATCGACGATCGGGCATTTGCCCTTGCCGACCACGTCGTTATACCAGTTCCACGCCTCGGGGTTGATCGGTTCGCCCACGGTGCCCAGCAGTTTCAGTGCCGACAGATCATGTTTTTCGACCCACTCCGGTCCCTGCGCCATCAACGCGCGGATTGCGGTCGGGGCCGTGTAGAACTGGTTGACGCCATGTTTGGCGCAGACCTGCCAGAATCGGCCCGAGTCGGGCCATGTCGGCACACCTTCGAACATCAGCGTTGTCGCGCCGTTCGCCAACGGGCCATAGACGATATAGCTGTGGCCGGTGACCCAGCCGACGTCTGCCGTGCACCAGAACACATCGCCGTCGTGATAATCAAAGGTATATTGGTGCGTCATCGCGGCGTAGACCAGATAACCGCCAGTGGTGTGGACCACGCCTTTGGGCTGGCCGGTTGACCCTGACGTGTAGAGGATGAACAGCGGATCCTCGGCGTTCATCGCGACGGGGTCGCAGGTTTCGACGACCATCGATTCCAGTTCGTGCAGCCAGAAATCGCGCCCTTTGGTCATCGAGATCGACCCGCCGGTGCGGCGCACGACAAGCATCTTGGCGTCGCCCTTGACCTTGGCAAAGGCCTTGTCGGCGTTGACCTTGAGGGGGGTGGCCTTGCCGCCGCGTGGTGCTTCGTCGGCAGTGATCACGACCTTGGCGTCGCAGCCGTTGACCCGGGCGGCAAGGGCGTCGGGTGAAAATCCGGCAAAAACGATGGAATGGATCGCGCCGATCCGGGTGCAGGCCAGCATCGCATAGGCGGCCTGCGGAATCATCGGCATGTAAAGGACCACGCGATCGCCCTTGTTAACACCCATATCCTTGAGGACATTGGCCATCCGGCAAGTCTTGTCGTGCAACTGCTGATAGGTGATGTGTTCGGCGTCCTCGCTGGGATCGTCGGGTTCCCAGATGATCGCGGTTTGATCTGCCTTGTTCGATAAATGCCGGTCGATGCAGTTGGCACTGACGTTCAGGGTGCCGTCCGAATACCATTTGATCGACACTGCGCCGGGCGCGAACGAGGTGTCCTTGACCTTGGAGTAGGGCTTGATCCAATCGATGCGCTTTCCCTGTTCGCCCCAGAACTTCGCCGGGTCGGCGATCGATTCGGCATACATGGCGTCGTACCTTGCCTTGTCGATATGCGCGTTGGCCGCGAAAGCGGGGGCGGGCGGATAGGTCTTGGTCTGCATGATCGTCCCTCTGGTCGTCAGATGGCCAGATACTTGGCCCTCAGTTGTTCGTCGTCCAGCACTTCTTTGGCAGATCCGTCATAGACGACGGTGCCGGTGTCAAGGATCACCGCCCGGTCGGCAAGTTTCAGCGCGGCGACGGCGTTCTGTTCGACGATCACCGTGGTGATGCCCTGATCGCGGATGATGTTCAGGGTCTTGGCGATTTCCTGCACAATGACCGGAGCGAGTCCTTCGTAGGGTTCGTCAAGCAACAGCACCTTGATGTCACGGCAAAGGGCGCGGGCAATGGCCAGCATCTGCTGTTCGCCGCCAGACAGCGTTACGCCGTCCTGTTTCCTGCGTTCGCCCAGACGCGGGAACAGGTCATAGACCCGATCCAGCGACCAGCCAATCGGCGGCGCGATTTGGGCCAGTTTGAGGTTCTCCTCGACCGTCAGCCCAGCAATGATTCGGCGGTCTTCGGGGACCAGCGCGATGCCGGCAACACTGGCCTGATGGGCGCGCATCTTGTGCAGCGGCTGATGATCCAGCCAGATTTCGCCGTGCTGCAGCGCAGGGTTGTCCAGCCGGGCAATGGTGCGCAGCGTCGATGTCTTGCCAGCACCGTTGCGGCCCAGAAGGGCAAGGATTTCGCCCTCGTGGATGTCGAAGGTAACCCCCTGCACTATATAACTTTCACCATAATAGGCGCGGATGTCCCATACCGACAGAAATTTCGACTGGGTAGCAGCGTTGTTGACGTTCTTGTCGAAGGGGACGTTCATGCGGCGGTCTCCTCGTCTGCGGCTTCGCCAAGGTAGGCTTCCCTGACTTTGGGGTGGCCTTTGATGTGTTCCGGCGTCCCCTCGACCAGCGGTTTCCCTTGTGCCAGAACGGTAATCCGTTCGGCCAGCGAAAACACCACGTGCATGTCGTGTTCGATGATGCACATGGTAATGTCGCGTTTCGCCTTGATGTCTTTCAACAGGTCGATGGTGTTGTTGGTGTCGGCACGGGCCATCCCGGCGGTCGGTTCGTCCAGCAGCAGCAGCTTGGGTTCCTGCACCAGACACATCGCCATTTCCAGCCGCCGCTTGTCGCCGCGCGACAGGGCGGCCGCATGCATATACCGCTTGTCCAGCATGTTGACGTCGTCGAGGATTTGTTCGGCCTGTTCGCGGATCGCCTTTTCGTGGCTGACGGATTCGTAGGCGTGCATCCGAAAGGATCCATCGCGCCGCGCGAAACAGGGAATCATCACATTTTCCAGCACATCCAGATCGCCGAAAATCTCGGGCGTCTGAAAGACCCGGGAAATGCCCATCTGGTTGATCTCGTGCGGCTTGCGCCCCAGCACCGATTTGCCGTCGAACATCACTGACCCGGAATCCGGGATCAGCTTGCCGACCAGACAGTTCAGCAGTGTCGATTTGCCGGCAC
>JBBKXP010000067.1:0-13377 GCA_037969545.1 Paracoccaceae bacterium
ACCTTGCCCGAGGCCGCCACTTCTGCCGGATCGCGCACATCGACCACCAGCGCCCCCGCGGCGATCTTAGCCTTGGCCTCGGCCACATTCACCCGGGGCACGACGGCATTCGCCTCTGCCACCATCTCTGCTGATGTCCTGGCCATCTGATTCTCCCATGTTGACGGCCCCAGTCTAGCGAGATCGGCGCAACTAGCGAGCCGACTTCGATCTGGACGCGCACCGCGCCGCGCCCTACCAATCCCGCCATGACCACCGCCCTGATCCTTGGTGCCGCAGTCTGGGCCGACGGCCCCTCGCCGACGCTGCGCCGGCGGACATTGCACGCGGCGGCGCTTTACCATGCCGGGACGGTCAACCACCTGATCCCCTGCGGCGGCATCGGGCGGCATCCGCCGAGCGAAGCCGTCGCAATGACCGCCCTGCTGGTCGCCCAAGGCATCCCGCCCCGCGCCATCACCCCCGAGGACCGCTCGACCACAACATTTGAGAACATCCAATTGGCCCTGCCCCTGCTGCAGACCCCCGACGTGATCATCGTCACTGACGCCTATCACGGGCCCCGTGCCCTGATGACCGCCCGGGCGCTGGGTCTGACTGCGCGGATTTCAGCACCGCCGATCCGTGGCAGTAACCCCGTGACCCAGATCCGGGGCGGCTTGCGCGAAATCCCGGCGCTGCTGCTTTACCGCTACCGCCTCGGCCGCTTGACAGCACGCAGCCAAAAGCCCAAATAGCCCTCCGTGGGGACGTAGCTCAGTTGGGAGAGCGCGTCGTTCGCAACGACGAGGTCGTCGGTTCGATCCCGATCGTCTCCACCATTTGCCGCGATAACAACCGCTTAACGTCCGTCAGGGCACGGTGCGGGGCGCCGGCCGGACCCAGCGGACGGCCCCCCGAGAGTCGGCATTCAAGGGCTTCATCCGTTCAGGTTTCTGTCGTGTATTCAGCGATCAGGACAATCTCGTGCTTTCGGGTCGGGCAAAAATCGTTCGTTGTTTCGCTCGGTTGCGCCAACCCATTCGGGCATTGGGGCTTCAGGCAATCCTGATGCAGTTCACCGCCAGGAAACTGACGAACCGACATCGCGGCTTGCAACCTCAGGACGAGGAGGCATAATCATACAAGGAAACGCACCGGTCTCTCTCATGTTCAGGCCGCGCTGATGTTCCGGTTTAGATGCGCAGCCACTATTTGATGACTGCGTTGGAGTGTGAAATGTTTGGATTATTTCATTTCAGTTCAGGTTCCCGGGACGCAAAGGTTGACCGATTGAATCAGTCGGAAAAGTCTTTTCCTGCCACCCCCAACCAGGTCCGCTACGTCAAGTCAGAGTTCGCTGGTGTCGGATCTTACATGATCGCGATGGGCCACCTTGTGGAAGGCAAGTTTGACGAGGACGCATTTCGTGCGGCTTCAGCAGAACTGGTTCAACGGCATGAGGCATTGCGGACAAGATTCGAGATTGCTGACGGTCAGGTGCGCGCAGTGGTCGCGCAAGACGCCAGATACCAATTTCACAGTTCTGCTTTCGCCGATGATAGCCTTGCCGCATTTCGCGATTGGGGATTGAACCTTGTGTTTGCGCGGGTCGATCCTCGCGAACCCGGATCGCTCATCCGGTTTCTTGTCGCGGATTATGGCAAGAGCTGGCGTTTTACCATCGCCGCGCACCACGCGATCACCGATGGGTTTTCGCGTGGTACATTGGCCAAAGAGCTGCTCAAGCTCTATGCTGGCGAACAGCTACCTGACGCGCAGTCATACTACGCGCCGTTGCGCACCGATCTGGCAGAGCTTCCGATAGGGTCCAAAGTCGACGATCTGGTGCGATCGTTGCCCCGTCCCGTCCGTCTTGTGGGCGACAGCACCGGCAACAGCAATCCCGACGCTAGCGGGTTGTTTGTCGAGCGAAAATTCGAACATGTCTCGAAATCTCTGCGTGCTTCAGCAAAGTCGGTCGGGACAACAAAATTCGGGTTTCTCGCCGGGATTTATGCGCTGGGGCTGCATGGCTTTACCGGGGAAACCCGGGTGTCCAGCTTTTTTCAGACAGAAGGTCGCAAGGCGCTCGGTGCCGCGATGTCCGTCGTGGGCCCCTACTCCAACACGCTGCCGCTGGACCTAAGTATAGAGCCGGACCAGAAATTCGCCGCGTTCGCAGCAGCACTTTCAGAGCAGGTGCGCGCCACGGTAGCCATGGAACAGGCGCCGGTATTGAATGCGGTTCTTGCCGCACAAAAGGGTCCGAGCGTGTCAATCAACATGTTCCCGCCTGCCGCCCGGATTATGGCAGGTGATCTGCAAATCGGGCCGCGGGAGTTTCTTGATCGGCGGACCGAATTTGATCTGAACCTCGTGTGGTCGGAAGATCGTGGCGTTCTTGTTGCCCGCGCCTTTTATGATGGCGCGGTTCTATCTGAAACCCGTGCCGCTCTGTTCCTCGACTTTCAGGCCCGATTGCTTGATGCCGCGATTGCGCAACCTCATCTGACATGCCGCCAAGTTCTGCGGGCCGCGAGATCGGATCATCTGGCGATCCTACCGCGACAGACCCTGGAACCTGAACCAAGGAAGCGACTGCACGAAAGTTTTTTCGAGTGGGTCCGGCGCACGCCCGATGCGACAGCCGTGATCACGTCGGGCAAGAAAATCACTTATCAAGCGCTCGCAGATCAGGTGCACGAATTGCTCGGCGGTCTGCAGTCAGCGGGCGTAACCCCCGGCGATCCGGTTCTGATCTATGCCCGCAGAGATCCCGGCCTTGTGGCCGCGATGCTCGCGGTATCTGCAAGCGGCACGTCCTTTGCCTTGATCGACGCGACCTATCCCGAATTGCGTGTCAGTCGCATGATCCAGCGGCTAGGTGCGCGTTTCGTGATCGAGGCTGGCGCTGAATTACCCACGAATCTCAAAGTCGGTCTCACGACAATCCGGCCGATCGGTCTTACCGATACGCGTCCTGTCATCGTCAAAGGGGCGCCCAGATTGAATGCCTATCACCTGTTTACATCGGGGACGACCGGCGAGCCAAAGTTGATTACGCATCCAGATCAGACGCTTCAGCGATTTTTGTCATGGCAACTGCACACGCTGGATCTGGATCGGCCGGTCGTGACTATGATGATGGCCGGGCTCGCGCATGATCCGACGCTGCGGGATGTCTTTTTGCCGCTGACGTGCGGTGGCAGCGTGGCTGTGCCGAACCCAAACGAAATGTCGGATCCGGCAGCACTGAGGGCCCTTGTTGCACTTGCAGGATGCAACGTGATGCGGCTTAGT
This sequence comes from Paracoccaceae bacterium, assembly GCA_037969545.1. Lineage (GTDB taxonomy): Bacteria > Pseudomonadota > Alphaproteobacteria > Rhodobacterales > Rhodobacteraceae > JBBKXP01. Next base: position 3,283 of record JBBKXP010000067.1, read on the forward strand.
CCCGCGTCGTCCCGGCTGCTGACCGCAGGTATGCCCGCCAACCAGACCTTTGATCATTTGCGCGCTGTTTTCTGGGGGGGTGAACGCCTGCCGCATGCAATGGTTGATCAGTGGCGAGCGTGGATGCCGCATCTGCGCCAATTCAACGTCTTTGGCGCAACCGAAACGCCGCAGGCCTTTTTGGCTTATGAAGTTCCAAGTGACGCGCCCGAAAACCGGGTGATTCCCATTGGCACTGCGATGCCGTGGGCAGGTGCATGGATCGCGGCTGATGACGGGAGTGCCGTTTCGGTGGGCGAAGTCGGCGAACTCGTTGCTGAACTGGCCGACCCGATCGGCGGGGCCATAGACAAGTTGCCCAACGCGGCAGACCAACCGGCACGAAGACACTTTACCGGCGATTTGGCATACCAGATGCCAGACGGTCGGATTTACTTTTCCGGGCGTCGGGACGGTCAGATCAAGATCAACGGTTTTCGGATCGAACTGAGCGAGATCGAAAGCTTTGCAGAGGCCGTTCACGACGTCGATCAGGCCTGCGCGGTGGTTACTGACGACCGGATACTGCTTTTTGTGTTGACCAAGACCGCAGATATCACAGAAGGGTCCGTCAAATCTGCACTGTCGAGAAATTTGCCCGCCTACATGATGCCGGCGCGGATACTGGTTCAGGGAAGTTTTCCAACCACACCAAACGGCAAGATTGATAAAGAGGCGATGGTCGCGCAAGCACGCGCGGCCGAAAACCTTCATGCAACCCGAGATCGGAGCGTGCCGTTAACCCTGACCGAAAAGGCTATCGCCAGCCTCTTTGCCCGACACTCCGGCGCCGGTCATGCGGACCGCGATCAATCCCTGGCCGATCTTGGTGCCGACAGTCTCGCGACAATCGAAGCCCAGATGGATATGGAGGCGCAGGGTCTTGACCTGCCCGACGGGTGGCAGTGGATGACCATTGCTGCGCTCGCTGAATGTCAAACTTCGGCTCTGACAACGTCCGGCATGTCGAATGGGGCACTCGCCGGCAGCAAGCTGGACATGTTCATTCTGATCCGTGTTGTGGCTATCATGGCAGTTGTCGCCATCCACGCAGGCTATGACGTGTCCTTGGGTGCCTCGATCATCTTGTTCGTGCTGGCGGGCTTTTCATTTGCCCGGATGCAATTGCCCGCGGTGCTGATTGAAGACCACGCCGGCCGGGTCCTGGGGCTATTGGCGCGCCTTGTTGTCCCGCTTGTGCCGATATCGCTGGTCTACTTCGCCGACCAGATTATTGTCGACAAGGCACCGTTTGTGGCGACGATTTTGCCTTATCGAAACCTTTTTGAATTCTTTCAGTATTTCACACCGGATCCGGAGGCGTTTCAGACCAAGGTTGTATGGCTTTGGTTTTTGCATGCCTATCTGCAGATGTTCCTGGTGATCGGCCTTCTCTTGGCTTTCCCGATCATCCGTCGGCATCTTGTCGTCAATGTTTGGCGCAGTCTCTTGATCTTCTTTCTGCTGGCAGAAGCAATCGGCGTCCTGACGATCGGTTCTTTGTCTGTCGTGGTCGGTGATCTGACAAAGACGGCATATCTGTTGCGGACATGGCCAACAACGATGTTGCCATTTCTGGCCATCGGCGCGCTTGTCGCGACCGCAGATACCCCGCGAAGGCAGTATGTGAGCTTTGGGTTTGCAATATTCCATCTGGGGGTCAGTTATCTTTGTTATCCCAGCCACGCAGAAGTCTGGTGGCTGGTCGCCCTGGTGCTCTGCGTAGCAGTTCCGCATGTCGTTTTGCCAAGAATTTTGACCAACACAATCGTATTTGTGGCCACCTATTCGCTGATCATCTACCTCTCGCATTCTGCTGCCGGCACGATTTTCGCAACCATCACCGGAACGCGCGAACTGAGACTGTTTAGCATGGTCTTTGATATATGCTTTGGCGTGGCTTTGGGCATGGCAGTACGCCCGATCCTGAATTGGCTTGGTGTTCAGCGCCTGGCGGCAACAAGAATTTCGTTTCGACCGAGATTGGGTAATCAACAGTAATTTCTGGGAACAAGATATGTCTCAAATCAATGTCCTCGTTCTGGGTGCCGCCTATGGCCTTTTGCCCGCGGTACGCGTTCTCCTTTCAGGCCATCGCGTGACGGTTGTTTGTCGCACCAGCGAACAAGTGGCACTGGCGGCTCATGGCGCCAGGATCACCTCCCTGCGCCGGGATGGAAAATCTGACACGGCGTTGTCGGTTGGCGCGAGGATTGGACAGGCACCGGCAGACGAACTGCAACTCGCAGGGGTCGACCTTGATCTTGCCCGGTTCGATATCGTGTTTCTCGCGATGAGCGAGCCGCAATATGCCTCTGACGAGGTTGCGGGCTTGCTCCGCCGCATCGGTCAGGCAAACGTGCCGGTCGTTTCCCTGATGAACGCGCTTCCACCGCCATTCCTGTCCCGTCTCGGAACCATTGATGTCAGCCAGTTGCGTGCGGGATTCACGGCCTGGGACGTTTGGCAAGACCTCGAACCCGCACTTGTCTCGGCTGCCAGCCCCGACGCGCAGGCAATTCGTCCCGACCCCGCGCGATCCAACGAACTGTCGATCACCCTTGCGTCGAATTTCAAGATCGCGCCCTTCGCACAACCCGCGCATCAAAGCCTGATCGAGACAATCGCCAGGGATGTCTCGGCCTACCGGCTTGATGGCCGCGCGCTTACTGTCAGAGTGATCGCGCATCCCTCACTCTTTGTGCCCCTGGCGAAATGGCCGATGCTCATTGCCGGCAATTGCAGGTGTGTTCACCAAGACGGCAGTGTCGTATCCATTGCCGATGCGGTCGGTGCGGATCTGGAGGCAAGCCGCAGCATCTACGATCAGACTATCGAGATCATCATGTCTGCAGGAGCCGGCGAAGGTGAGGTTGTTCCCTTCGCGCACTACGCCAGAGCCGCGCGTTCGCTGATCCGGCCTTCATCCTTTGCCAGAGCGATTTCCGCCGGTGCGCCGAATATCGAGAGGGTCGACAAGATCGTTCAACTGAGTGGCCGTTCGCTTGGGATCGACGTGCCCGGGATCAACCAGATTGTCGAAATGGTCGATCGATTGATGTCGAAAGGCGGCTAGGCTCAAAGCCTTGTCGTCGGCGTGATACCGCGACCAAGCGCGTGATGGCTGAAAGAGTTGCGCGACCCGGCCCGTAGACACAGAAAAAGCGGGCATTCCGAAAGTGCAATTCTACTTTTGGTGAACCCGATCGTTTCGATCAGCCTACATCGGCCCGTAGAAATACAGGCCGGCAAAACCCAGTCCGATGGCGATGCAGAGCGGTCCGTAACGGGTTCGGTCCAGCGTCGCAAAGGGCTCTTGCGGGGTCAGTCGGCGCCAAAAACGGGTATAGGCCAGACCGCCGCGCAACAAAAATACCACCGCGAATATCCCGACCGACAGGTTGCGCATCATACCATCGCCCCACCAAGGGCTGGCGGCGGCCCATAGCAGGGCCATGGCGACCAGCGAACAGGGGATCGGGCCGGGCATCCGGGTGACGTCGCGACCGCCCACAACCGCCCTGACAAGGGCCTCTTCGTCACGGATCGGGAACCAGTAGCCGATTCCCCAAAGGATGTGCACCAGCGCCAGGGCCAGAAGAACGCCGGACAGGATCATCGCCAGAATCGTCATGCCCCGGATGATAGCGCGTTTTGTGCAGGCATCGGGTCAAAGAATCGCAGGCCGATGCTTGATCCGGGATCGGCTGATTGCGACGCCCGTTTTCAAAACAGCTCTTTCCCGCCAATCACAGGGGGCACCCGACGATGCCCCCTGTCGGCTCTGCCAATGTCCGGTCAGGTCGGGTTGTCGACCCGCAGTGTCACCCGGACCTTGCCCTTGACGGCGCTGCCGAACACGATCCGCGCCTGCTTGCCCGCGACACCGTAGCCGGGCACGGCATAGGGCAGTTCATAAATGCCGACGTTGCTGGCGTTGGTCACCTTGCCCACCGGCGCAATCGCGTCGACATTGCGCACCCGGCCCTTGAACGGCAACAAATTGGCACTGTCGACGATCCAGTCGGTTGCCGTTGCCGACTGGGTATGTTCGATGACGACGGGGTTGTAGACCGGCTCGTTCACCGCCGTGTAATGGTTGCCTTCAAAGCTGACGGTCCGCATCCGGCTGTAATCCAGATCGGCATAGGTCGTGTCGACATGTTCGACCCTGTCGATATTGCCGACGGTGGATTTGAAGACATTGCTGACCACCGAAAAGCCATGCAGGAAATGCCCCGACCCGTAAGGTTTTATGATGATCCAGTTGAACCAGTCGGCGGTATCGCTGCACATGAAGGTGTTGCCGGTGATCGCCAGACCGCCAAACGAATAGCCCGCTGTCATGTTCGGATCGGCGTCGTATTCGTTCGTCCATTCGATATAGTTGTTGTCGATGTAGTTGCCGGTGATGATGCTGCGGCAGCTGGACGCAGCGATGATGATGCCGCCCTCGCGCACCCCGTTGACTTCGTTGTCGCCGTGGAACCAGTGGTTGCCGGTGATCACCGACCCCGACCCGCCGATGACGCAGAGATGCTTGAACCGGATCGCCCGTGTGTCGCGCAGTTTCAGATCGTTCGCATTGGTGTTGAACCCGATGGTGGTACGCTGCTGCACAGGCAAATCCTGTTCGTTCGAAATGAACTGGCAGCGGTCGATCAGCATGCCCTGACAGCCCTCGCCGATCGAGGTGATCCCGCGATCTTTCGGCTTGTTGATGAAACAGTCGCGGACGTGAAAGATGATCCCGGTTTTCGCCAGCATGATGCCGCTGGCGATGCCGTTGCAGTTGAAATCGATGTCCGACAGGATGAACTGGCTCAACTGTTCGAACCCCGAAAAATCCAGCAGATACCGGTACCGGGAAAAGGTATAGACCTGGGTTCCTGACGCGCCGAACAGCGGGTTGGACAAGGTCAACCGCTGCTGCGCGATGTTGACGGCCGTCACGTAGATTTCGCGCCCGACGCCATTGCCGCTGACCCGCGACCCGACAGGGATGTTGGCGATGTTGGCGACATTTGTCAGGGTCTTGGACGACGTTTTCACATAGCTGCCCGCCGACGTCACCACGGCTGGATCCCAGGCTGTCCCCGCGACCGCCTGTATTTGCCCGTTGCGGATCACCCGGCGGCTGGCAAATGTCGTTTTTGTGCCCTCGGCGGCCTGCATGTCGATCGGGGCGCTGATGTCGATCCGCCGCCCACCCAGATCAAGCGAGTCGTGGTCGTTGAAGTTCAGCAGCGCCTGAAACGCCTTCTTAAAGGCAAGCTCCTCGTCGCCAAAGGCATCCAGATAGGTCGCGAAATCAAAGTTCTTCTGCAGGATAAATCGGTTCGCTACGGCCATCGTCACGGTACCCTCGAACCTGATCTGGTTCTGGATCGTGACGTTGCCGGCCAGCCTGTAAACTCCCTTGGACACCAGAACCTCGCGCCCCTGCGCATCGGCGTCCGCCGCTTCGAACGCGGCAGCGTCGTCGGTCACGCCGTCGCCGATCGCGCCGTAATCGCGCACGTCGACCAGCCCCAGCATGTCGCGCAGAAACACCGATGTCACATCTTCGATCACGATGTCGTCGACCCGCACGACCCCGCCATTTGTGCCAGTCAGGTCAATCCCGAAGTGGCCGAACAGGGTGTTGCGCCAGACCATGTCGACGCCGGTGCGACTGCCGGTGCCAATGATCGCAGAAACTTCGACAACCTCGCCGTAGGCGGTTAGCGCCTTGACCGGGCCAACCTCGACCAACCCGGTCACATGAGCCCCCGCCGCACCGCCCGCCCAACCGGCGATCCGCACTGACGGCAACGGCCCGGACACCGCCTTGACCCGTGCCGTGACCCGCAGATAGCAGCCCGGCAATATCGTCGTTTCGCCCATATAGCGCAACTTGGTCACGCTTTGGGTTTTGACGATCTCAAGACAGCCTGCGAAATCCTGATCGGCGGGCACGAAGGCTCCGGTGCCCGACACCGCATAGGTATCCGATCCCGGTGTGCCGTCGCCGCTGGACCACACGTTCAGCCCGTTGACAAAGGGTGGCGGCATCAGCACCAGCCCGTCGGTGATAACCTTGTTCATCAAATCCCCTTTTCCGCTGGAAATCAGGGCCTTTGCCGCCCCGATGGGGTGCGCCGGACACTGTTGCCTGCCATGCCTGATCGCAGCCGCGCAGCGCACGGTGCATCGGCAAAAGGGGTAGTATTCAAGGATGAATGCGGGCTGATCCCACCGTGACGGTGGGTCGGACCTAGACGCCCACGTCAGTCGGCGGCAGCAATTGCACGCCGTTGATCAACCAGCCGTCCGGGGTTTCGATCATCTGATAATCGAGGCTGTGCAGATTGCCTGCCGCATCGCGCACGGTGACGCGCTGCCACAGATTACCCGCGACCTCGCGCAGTTCACCAAACCGCAGGTCGGAATTGTCCCAAACCATCGGATAACCGCGTTCGACCATCGTGCCGAAATTCTGCGCATTGCCATACATCCGCTGGATGAACGGGCTTGCGTGATCCCAGGCACCGTCAACATCGCGGGCAACAAAATCGGCCATCTGATCGGCGATGACGCCCTGAAGGGCATCAGCATCCTGCGCCGCGGCGCTGCCCGCCAACCCGATAACCACCAGAAAAGCCGCAAGATATCGCACCATCATCGCCTCCTGTCCGTAGATCCTATGTCAAAGATACGCGCCCGGACGGGAAACAGTTTCAACTTTTCGTCAGCCGACCAACTTTCCGGACAAGGCGTCCTGAATGAGGGCACGGGTTTCATCGACGCCGTACAAGGCAATGAACCCGCCAAATCGCGGTCCTTGGCTGGCCCCCAACAACACCTCGTAAAGGGCTGTGAACCAGTTTCGAAGCGGATCGAACCCGTGTTCGGTGCCGACGGCGAATACCATCGTCTGCAAGCTCTCGTGATCAGCCTCACCACTCCAGACTTCAAGACGCATCAACAGATCGGTCAGCGCCTTGCGTTCCTTTTCATCGGGGGCGCGAAACACCCGCGTCGGCTTCACGAAGTCATTGTAATAGCGCACCGCAAATCCCGCCGCTTTGTCGAGGTCAGGATGTGACGCCGCCGACGCTTCGGGCGCATAACGCTGGATGAATCCCCACAGAGTCTCCTTTTCTTCGGCCCCCGATACAGCGGCGAGGTTCAGCAACATCGCAAACGGCACCACCATGTCCGACGCCGGCACATTGTGGCCGTGGATATGGAACACCGGATTGTTCAGCCGCGCCGCCGTGTCCTGCCCGGCATAGGCCCGCAATTGCTGATGATATTCATCGACCGCCTTGGGGATCACGTCGAAATGCATCCGCTTGGCGGTTTTCGGCTTTTGGTACATGAAATATGACAGCGATTCCGACGCCGCATAGGTCAGCCATTCGTCAATCGACAATCCATTGCCCTTGGTCTTGGAAATCTTCTGGCCCTGTTCGTCCAGAAACAATTCGTAGCTGAAATGGTTCGGCTTCTTGCCGCCCAGTACCTCGCAAATACCGTCGTAAATCGGAGTATTGGTCGAATGGTCCTTGCCATACATCTCGAAATCGACGTCCAGCGCGGCCCAGCGCGCCCCGAAATCCGGCTTCCATTGCAGTTTCACATTGCCGCCCGTCACCGGCAGCGTCCATTCGCGCCCGGTTTCATCGTCGAACGTGATCGTGTGATCGCGGGCATTGACCTCTTTCAGCGGTACATACAGAACCCGGCCGGTTTCCGGGTGGATCGGAAGAAACGCCGAATAGGTTTGCTGGCGTTCTTCGCGCAGTGATTTCAACATGATCGCCATGATCGCATCATAACGTTCGGCGCACAGGCGCAGCGTGTCGTCGAACAGGCCGGATTTGTAGAATTCGGTGGCGGAAATGAATTCATACTCGAACCCGAAGGTATCCAGAAACCGCCGCAACATGGCGTTGTTATGCGCCCCGAAACTGTCAAATTCGCCAAACGGATCGGGGACAGTGGTCAGCGGGCGCTGTAAATTATCCAAAAGCATGTCGCGGTCGGGCACATTGTCGGGCACCTTGCGCATCCCGTCCAGATCGTCGGAAAAGCAGATCAAGCGGGTCGGGATGTCCGATATCACCTCGAACGCGCGGCGGATCATCGTGGTCCGCGACACCTCGCCAAAAGTGCCGATATGCGGCAATCCCGACGGCCCATACCCCGTCTCGAACAGGACATAGCCCTTTTCCGGCGGCGCTTTGTCATAGCGTTTCAGCAGCGCCCGGGCTTCTTCAAACGGCCAGGCTTTGCTTGTCATCGCGGCATTGCGCAGATCGGACATGATGGAACTTGCTCTCAATCAGGGGCCGACGCGTGTGCGGCCATTGCGCACTCCCTATTGCCCCGATGGTTGGCCGTCAATAAATGGGACGGGAAGGACAAAGGACTCGCCATGCTCGAAGATGCCCCGATGACTGCCCAGGATGCGCTGGTCGCCCTGATGATCGCTGTTTCCGCGTCGGACGAAGAAATGCGCACTGCCGAATTGCTTGGGATCACCAACATCGTCAACAACCTGCCGATGTTTGGCGATTACGATACCGAACGGTTGCCTCGGATTTCCAAACTGGTTTTTGACCTATTGGAACAAGAGGACGGTCTGGATGCCTTATTTGGCCTGATCCGCGATGCCCTGCCGGAAAAACTGAACGAAACCGCCTATGCGATGTCCTGCGACGTTGCCGCCGCCGACGGTCAGATCATGGGCGCCGAGGCGCGGATGCTTGAGGAAATCCGCTACGAACTGAACATCGACCGCCTGCATGCCGCCGCCATCGAACGTGGTGCCCGGGCGCGATACATGACGCTATAGACCGACGCGAAACCTACGCCGACCTTGCTAGCGCATCGCCCACCGCTGCAACAGACGCTGTTGCAACCGCCGGCCCCGTGCGTTCCAGGGCGCCGCACCCTCGGGCTGATCCACGCCCTGCGCTTTCGCGGCCGCGCGACGGTCCGGATTGGCGGCAAAGATCGCAAACGCGCTCTGCCGGCCACTGGCCGACCGCGCGTAACCCGCAAGTGCCGTAACAAAATCCAGCGTCCCGGTCTTTGCCACCACAGCACCCGGAAAACCGGCAAGCGGTTTTCCCTGCTGATCCAGCATCGGGATCGGTTTCAGCAATGGACGCAATGCCGACCCGACGCCGGGCGCAGTCAACAGCCCGACCATGTCACCCGCCGAGATTTGCGACGCATCGCTCAGCCCCGAATGATCGGCGCAAACGATATGCACGCCCGCCTTTGCCTGTGCCCAGACCGCCATCCCGAGGGCCGAAGTCCGCTGTCCCCGCACTTGCCCGGTCCGGGCCTGCGTCGCGGCCAGACCAATGGCTTCGGCGGTCAGGTTCGTGGAATACTTCAACATATCGCGCAACATATCGCGCAAGGCCGGGCTTTCATGGCGGACCAGTTCGGTGCCGTCGGGCAGATCGCGAACCAACATCGCCTCAGGCAAGGTTATTCCGGCTGATCGGGCCAACACGCGGAACACATCCCCCGCGTAGGCCCCCGGAAACCGCACCGGCAGCCAGCGCGAACCTGAATCGCCCAGCGCCGCCCTGGCCACCGTCCACTGATCTCGGCCGCCGCCGTCACGATAGGTGAACAGGGGCGCGGCGCGATCCACAACCGCGACGCTGGCCATGCTGACGGGCGGCATCACCGTCTCGGATCGGGCATCCAGCGTGACAGCATAGCCACCACCCTGCCGTTTCCATTCGAAATAGATCCTGTTGAAATTCAGATTGAGGCCCGACAGCGCCGGATTATAACCGAAATGATCCAGCTGCCCCGGCTCCAACTCGTTCAAATAGGGCAGCGCGCCCTCCCATACCAGAAACTTGCCAGTCACACCCGTAACCCCTGCGGCCCGCAAATCAGCCACGAGCGTCACCAGATCATCGGTCAATAAATGCGGATCGCCACCGCCCGCCAACACCAGGTCACCCTGCACAACTCCGCCCGCAAGCGGCCCGGTCGCCAGAACCCGGGTGACAAAACGGTGATCGCGCCCCAGGGCATCGA
>JBBKXP010000068.1:0-2586 GCA_037969545.1 Paracoccaceae bacterium
TCCGTCGACCGTATTACGCTGCTTTTGCTGGTGCTGATCCCGCTCATAGTATCTGGGATGCTTATCGGAAACGGTGCAATCAACGCCGTGGTTTACCGCACCATCGCCGACCATCTGGGCGAACTCGACCAGACCTTGCGGGCCTTCAGCCGCGGCCAGTCGACCGCGCGGATGCCGCTGGCGGGCCCGCCACGCGACCGGATCGAGGACCTGAGCGTGCAGGTGAACGCAAACCTTGACCAGCTTGACACCGCCATCGGCGCGATCACGAATACGGCTGTCGCTATTGCGCACGACCTGCGCACTCCCCTGACCCGCGCGTCGCTGGCCATTCAGGCGGCGCGATCTACCGGTGCCCTGCGTCCCGAAGCCGAGGATTTGCTGATCCAAGCCACGCTTGAGCTGGACCAGCTTGGCGCGACCTTTGACACGATCCTGCGAATCACCAACATCCAGGCGTCGCAGTCAGGGGCAGCGTTCAGCCAATTCGACCTCGCCGCCCTTGTCGACACCATCACCGAAAGTTATGCCCCGGTGTTTGAAGATGCCGGGTTGGTCCTGGCGACCGCTGCGGCCCCTTCGCCGGTCATGCTGTGGGCGGACCGCAACATGGTGGCGCAACTGATCATCAACCTGATCACCAACGTGATCAAGCATTGCCCGCCCGGCACCACCGCCAGCCTGCGCACCCGCGAAACGCCCGACGGCGTAACCATCACGGTCGCCGACCACGGGCATGGTGTTCCCGCCACAGATCTAGTTGCAATCTTTGCACCATTTTCGCGCATTGACCCCAGCCGAAGCCAGCCGGGCACCGGCCTTGGTCTGGCACTGGTCAAGGCCATCGCCGACCATCACGGCGCATCAACAACCGCCAGCGACAACGCGCCGGGGCTCAGGGTGACAATCTGCTTTCCGGCGGCGGAACGCGACGCCAGCAGCTGAATTCAGGTCACGTGAAAAGCAAAGACGCCAAGCAGCGCAAAAAGCGCCACAACCAGCAGCACCAGCAATCCATCCGCCACCGCAGAATCATCGTCAAATTGCTGGTTGTCGCTGATCCTCTTGCGGATATGTCGCATCCGCAGATAGGCCAGACCGACAACCAGCGCACCGCTGACGATCAGCGCCAGATCCGGCCAGAACGAAGCGCCATCGCCCAGCCGGCTGGCTGCAAGTCCGAAGCCGACGATCGCAATAGCGGTGCGCACCCACGCCAGAAAGGTGCGTTCGTTCGAAGAATGGTCGGCGTAGTTGATGATCATCGCTGGACCTGCCCCTTGTTCGTCTCCTTTGATCCGCCCGATATCAGTGTCCTGACTTCGTACAGCACCCGCGCCGCATCCAGCCGCCCCGACGCCGCCAGATAGATCGACGACCAGACCGGATCGAATTTGTCCTTGAAGCTGCGCAGACCTTCGAAATGATAAAAGCGTTCGCCGTGTTCATAAAGGAAACTGCCGATCCTGTGCCAGGCCGGCGCCAGCCTGCGGCTTTCCAGTCCGGACAATGGCGCCGCGCCGAGTGAGAACCACTTGAAGCCCTGATCCCTGCCCCACAACATCATTTCCGCGAACAGTGCATCCATCGCCACCCCCAGCCCGGTCGGATCATACCGCATCAGGTCCAGCGAAAGGTTGGACTTGTCAGCCGCCTGCAACAGATTGGCAAACGCTGTGATCCGGCCGGTTTCAGTGTGCCGCAGCACCGCAATATCAAAGTAGGACAGATAGGCAGGGTCGAACCAACCCAGCGAAAACGCCTTTTCCGACCCCGATTTGTGGGCCAGCCAGACATCGGATATCGCCTGCAGACCCGGCAGGTCTGGCGCCAGATCGGCTGCCCTGACCACCTCGAAATGATAGCCGTCCCGCGCCGCCCGCGCCTTGGCATGGCGCCAATCCTTGCGCCGCGACCCGTCAAGCGAGAACGCCGTCAGGTCGACCCGGGCGACCTCGCCGATCTTGAGAACCTGCAGTCCAAGGTCCAGATAGGTCGCCAGAAACCTGTCGCCGATGCCGTAAAAGGCGCATTTGCGCCCCATTCGGTCCGCCAATTCGCGCAGTTGCCAGATCACCGCCTCACATGCATCGGTTGCGCCCACCGGATCGTTCTTGCTGACAAGCGTTGCGCCGGTATCGGCATAGGCCAGATAGGCGCGCTCGTCTGCGGATATCAGAAACCGCTTATCCCCGGTCAGCGAAATCCAGGCTTCGGTTTCATCCGCCTGCGCCGTCAGCCGCCGCACGACATCGGGGACGGGTTCGGGTTTCAGCCGGGTCGTCTGCTTGTTCAGCAGGGTATTCAGCATCAGCGCGGCCAGCACCACGACGGCGGCCAGCGTGCCTCGCAGGAACCGCGACGCATCACCGTTCCAGGCGAATTTCCACCACAAGGCGTCACTGTAATTCACGTTGCGATAGGCGAAAAGTCCAATCCAGGTCACCGCCAGGATCAGAGTCAAAAGACACAGGATCCATTTCCAGTTGAGCACAAAGACCGATCCGGCGTTCAGTCGATAGAACGCCGACCGAAACAGCACGAGCAGCAGCAGGAAAAAGCCAAGCGTCAGGGCCGTTTCCAGAT
>JBBKXP010000069.1:0-5595 GCA_037969545.1 Paracoccaceae bacterium
CGCGAACTGGCCAACCTCGTCCTCCATATCAGCACCCTTGTCGGAACAAGGTTTGCGACCGGCGAGGACCTTGAACGGTTGCATCGACGCCTGGCCGAGATCGCGCAGGACTTCGACAAGGACGCGCGCGCACTAAGCGAGAGCATCAAAGTTCTCAGCAAGGAGGCCGAACGTTCGTCTGGTGCTTTGGGCCGATCGCTTGAAGAGCAACACCTCACTGTCGTGCCGCAACCGGATCTTGGCCGCGCCGTCTCGGAAAAGGATCGTGGCCATGAACGTTGATCGGACGAGTTCTGCTAGATGCTGTGGGCCCAATCCGGGACAACAGGCCAAATCCGCTGGGACAGATTGGCCCGGTGGCCGGGCCAGACCTGGGACAGCGCCATGTAACCCATTGGGACCTAATGGTGTTCTTAGACTGGACCACAAGGCAGTCCGCGAAAGGTCCCTCAAACCCCTTGTTTTCCTGGGCGAAACGGCCCTGCAACCGTGGTTGCGTCAGGTGTGTGGATTTTGCTCGCCCGTCAGGGCGAAAGGGACAGTCTCGCGTCCCCTGCTCCACAGGGGACGCTCGCTTGCTTTCCCCAGCGGATGGGTCTTTGGAGCTGTTCTGGCTGCGATGTTGGCGGTTTCGTCAGCGCACGCCGAAGGGTGGAAAAAGACATCCGCCAGCGCTGGATGGTCGAGCGCGGATCGGTTCACGAGCGAACTGCCACGACAGAACGAAGTCGTTGCCTCTGGATCATTCGAGGCTTTCCTCGGGACCCTGCGCGGAGGTGAACTCACGCAGTTGATGGACCTCATCAGCCGGGCGGAAAGCCCGCACCTTGGCTACGACAGCGTTCAGAAGCGCGCCCGGATCAAGCCCCCGAGGAAGCCCAGTCAAATGACCCTTGGCGGTATCTTCACCTGAATCGGAACCACGCCGGGCCAGCAGCACGCCATCGGTCGTTACCAGGTCATTCCATCGACCCTTGCCTATGTTTCGAAAAGACTTGGATTCAGGCACTCGACACCATACGACCGACGCACCCAGGACCTTATTGCGACCTTCCTGATCCACGAGGCTGGTTACGAGGCGTTCAGATCGGGACGATTGTCTCGGCAGGGCTTCATGGACAACCTCGCCCGCATCTGGGCCGGCCTGCCGCTTGCCAACGGTCGCTCGGCCTATCATGGCAAGGCAGGCAATCGCGCCACCATCAGCCGGGAACAATACGACCGGGCCATGGCGTCGATTTTCCCTGTTCGAAGAGCGTCGCGATGATCGAGGCGCTTGCGATCCTCATCGGCCTCACGCTGACGTTCCTCGTGGTCGGCGTCGCCCATGAACTCGGGCACTTCTGGGCAGCGCGCTGTCTCGGTGTGATGCCGGAGACTTTCTCCATCGATTTCGGAAAGACCCTTTGGTCGCGCCGGTCGCGGTCAGGGTGTCCTGTGGCGGATCGCCATTGTTCCGCTCGGAGGCTATGTCCGATGGCGAAAGGCTATCAAACTGGTCCGACCTTCAGGAGCGTGTTGCTCGAATCCGTTGCAAATCGATGGATGCTAAGTACGGAGAGGACACCGGCTTTTGCGCACATCACTCAACCCAGGGATGCAAATCGGTCAATGGATCATCGGTGTCGGAACGGCCCCTCTCTACACGCTTGCAGACGTCCGTCCGTCGCCGGTGGACGCACTTTCCTACGGCATCATGCAGTCATTGACGATTCTGAAGCGCACCGCGAGTGAGCTCGCGAAAAGTGTTCTTGGTCGCGAGGATGTCCGCGCGTTGGATGGACCAATTGCGATCGGACGCGTCACGGGTCAGGCCATCCAGCTTGGGCCGGTGAGTTTTTTTGACATTCATCGCCGTTATCTCGCTTGGCCTGGGTCTTCTCAATCTGTTGTTGATCCCAACTCTCGATGGAGGGCACCTCTTGCTGCTCGGCCTGGAGTGAGCAACCGGCCGGCTCGTTGGGAAGCGCGTCCAAGCCGTCCTGTTGATTTCATTGGTCGAGAGCGGATTGATGAAAATTTTCAGGTATTCGCACATGCGCTGCACGAAGAATTAAACGCCCCCTGAGTGAGGCAGACCGTTTCCAGACTTTCAAACGTATAGTCAAAGGGGGCTTGTGGTCCGCATCTTATGTTGCATCGAAATCAGTTCTGAGACCGTGGACAAAGCGGTACCGATCAAGCCGCCTCGACGGTTTTTCTGCGGCGATCCCAGCGATAGCACTAAACCTTCGTAGAGCCTTCGGCCTTCTATACCATCTTCCGACACTGTCGGCTACAGGGCCGTTGAGCACGTCGATCCAAGTTTGCGCGATGATATCTTCCTCAAAATTCTTGCGCCGCTCGCACCCGTTAGCGACCATGTCTAAGTACAGATTTGGATTGTCCCGCATATAGATCAAGCAATCGAAAATCTCGGAGCGAGAATTTACCTCGATGTAGTCAAGCGGCGATTTCCACAATTCGCGGAATGCCGGTTCGGGTCCCAGAAGCGCTGGAGCTTCGCCGAACCAAGCATTGACGAGCTTGCTAGCCGGTTTCTTCGAAATATCGTAGCGAGTTAGGTTGCGCACTGCGAGCACGACGTCCGTTTGCGAATAATCGTGCCACCTGTGATCCCCGGTCAACGTACTAAAATCGGCAAACTCCAAAACCATTCCGATTTTTTTGATATCTTCACGGAATTTTTCAGTCCTGAGAGAAGGAGCAAAATTTATTGTGCGCCCCTTAAACGAAATGATCTTAACCTGTGTTCCGCGGGCCTCATCCCTGCGGATAATGCCAGGCTGCGGCCAGTGGGCTACAACAGCCGTGTTAGGCGACTTTCCCTCAATGACGCCATTTTGCAGTACGACGAAATTCGCAAGCATCGGCCAGTGGGCATCGCCTCGCGGTATAACTAGAAAGTGGTCGAGGTTTCGCTCGCGCCGTCCGAAATCACGTGGACTCGCAAAATTTGCCGCATCGGGAATCGTTGTAGGCCCGATACTCGCCTCGAAACCATTTTGCCGGAGATGATAGCAGGTACGCAACAACCAACTGTTCAAGATGCCGCCCGAAAGTTCGTTCAGCCGCTCTCCGCTGATCCTACTACTGCCACCATCTCGAAGTTCTGGCCAAACTCGTTCGTCAGGGATGACGAAATGGACCTTCAGCTTCTGCTCCACCATCTTTGTGCCTTTTAGAGATTCGCCGGCGCCAGGTTGATTAGATTCCAACGCTTTCCCATGGCACGCGGCATGCTGAAAGACAGAGCGGCATCCAGGCTTTTGACCATTAAGAACAATGGATGATTCAGAATCATACATCCTCACTTTATCGTAGGTCATGGTTGGTCACTCAAATGTTTTCAGAAACATTCGCGGCAGCTGGAAGTGCACTAAATTGCAGCAGGCGTGGAATTGTCTGAATTTACACTCGGTTCCCAGAGAAACGCCATATCATCAAGAAACTGGTCATTCGCAAGATAGGAATGCGTTCGCACCCAAGCGGTCTCAGTTAGGTGACGCCTTAGACTAGCATCAGCCAATGCATGCTCCACGACCTCAGGAAGATCTGCGTAGTCCCAACATACTGGAAGATAGGTCTCCTGAGGTACGTAGAGGTCGGGGAGTGTATCAAGATGACGCATATCGGGCTTGATTAACACCGCTCCGGCCAGAAAGGCTTCGATGTCACGCCAACAGAGTTCACCATAGCCAAAGGGACTGAGACAGAGTCGAGCACGACGCATTTCGTCCATATACAACTTCCATGACAATGGTTCTTCGGTAATAATATGAGTGCCTGGCACCTCACACATCCGATCAAATGCAAGACGGCGCAGATGTTGGCGTGTTCCACCAGCCAAGTCCATGCGCGCATGGACATCAAGTGTCCGCACTCGCTCCTGCAGCGAGTTCCGAGTACGGAATTTATCGAAAAACTGGGGCGCGGTAAAGAAATTTGGTGTTAGTTTCAGTTTAGGCAGAAGCGTTGCAGGTACTTGGTAGTCCCGCGTTTCAAGTGATAGTTTGAAATACCGCGCAGAGTAATCTGCCAAGTTCGTATCACCTTTCCAAGGGCCAAAGTGCTGAGCGCGATCTCGAAAAAGAGACTTCTTAAGGTAGAACCGGACATGCGCATCCACGATGCGCCCTAATCGCAACTCATTTGTCGCAAAAGCGTCGATAAAGTCGACAGGCGCGTCTGGGTTAGCAGCCTTCAATGCCTGCAGAAACACAGTTAGTTTATCGGGATCGGCATCGAACCAAGTCTGGACCATGATATGGGCGGCGTTTCGCTCAGGCGAGCGTCCAGAGAGATAGGACGACACTGGAAAAAACCTTAGCGTCACACCAAAACGGCGCTCAATTCTCCGGCGATATCGCAGAAAGGGGTAGATCTGGGCAAACGCAATCCGATTCTCAAAGTAGTAAATGTGGGCCTCTCGCAGAATGACACGCGGTCGTCGTGCCAAATATCGCCGTACCAAATGACCAGCTCCACGCGTAAATACCCTGTTGCCCGTCAGACGGTCAGTCCACTCACCAAGCACAAAAGTCATTTCGCTACCCTATGCATGACCACCTCAGGAAACTGACAACAGGAAGTTCACCGACTCTGCGGCGGATCGCAAGCGGAGCGCACCCACCCCGCGTTTTTGCCTCTGTGCCGTATTTTTTCGGAATTGCATTCACTACGCAACATTCAGGCTTGGAAACACAGCCGCTTGACGTTACCCAAAGCTGAACATTTTCCAATGCGTGTGTAATGATGACCTCAGTCCTGAAAATAGACCCGAACGAACTTATTCTGGAGACCGCCGCCGCCAAAGAGCTCGGCGCGTCCCATGCCCAAGCCTATCAGAGCGGCGAACCCTATCACCACATCTGCATCGACGATTTCCTCCCGATGGAGGTGATCGACAAGGTTCGTGCGGATCTCGCCAGCCTTCCGGAGGCCGAGCGCAGCTTCGAGGCGGCCGAGGAAAAGCTGAAGTCGCAATATAGTCCCGACCGTTTGCCGGAATATTCCCGACACCTGTTCCAGGCCTTCAATTCCCGTGCTTTCATTCTGTTTCTCGAGGAAATGACCGGCATCAAGGGATTGATCCCCGATCCGTATTACATCGGCGCGGGCATCCACAGGACGCTGAACGGGGGCTATCTGAACATCCACGCCGACTTCAACGTCCACAAGCAGATGCGTGTCGAGCGGCGGCTGAACGTGCTGATCTACCTCAACCCGCCCTGGAAGGAAGAATGGGGCGGGTCGTTCGAGATCTGGGACGAGGCGATGACTAGAAAGATGGCCAGTTTTACGCCCACGGAGAACCGCATGGTCTGTTTTTCGACGGGATCGAACACGTTCCATGGCAATCCCGAGCCGGTGAGCCATCCCGACGGTCTGCCGCGCCAGTCGATCGCGCTCTATTATTATACCGCGACCTGGGACGAAAGCCGGGCGTCGCATTCGACGATCTTCAAACCGCGGCCCGGAAGCGGCGATATTTCGGACGTGCGCGACCGGCGGCACCGGATGGTGATGGATCTGCTGCCGCCGATTCTTCATCGAAAGATCGCGGGACGTCTGAAGCGTCTGGGGCTCTGAGCC
>JBBKXP010000070.1:0-7203 GCA_037969545.1 Paracoccaceae bacterium
TTGCGGCGTCTTGCTGCGGACCGACGACGCATGGCACGCCGCGTTTGATGATCCCGGCCTTGGCCGCCGCAATCTCGGGCAGGGTGTCGCCCAGATATTGCTGATGGTCGATGCTGACCGGTGTGATTACCGTCAGGCGGGGGTTGGAAAACACGTTGGTGGCGTCGAATTCGCCGCCGAGGCCCACCTCGAGCAGGGTATAATCCGCCGGCGTGCGGGCGAAGGCGAGCAGCGCCGCCGCTGTGGTGATTTCGAAATAGGTGATGTTGGTGCCCGCATTGGCGCCTTCGCATTCGTCCAGCACCGCCGTCAGGTCGGCTTCGCTGATCAGATCGCCAGCGACCCGGATCCGTTCGTGAAACCGCGCCAGATGCGGCGAAGTATAGGCGTGCACCCGCTTGCCTGCAGCCTCGAGCCCGGCGCGGATCATCGCTTGGGTCGACCCCTTTCCGTTGGTGCCGGCGATGTGGATGATCGGCGGCAGCGATGCTTCGGGGCTGCCTAGTTTCGGCAACAGGCCAAGCATCCGGTCCAGTGTCAGGTCGATGACCTTGGGGTGCATCGACATCATCCGTTTGAGGATGACATCAGAGGGGCGGGTCACTTTTTCGCGGCCACTTTGGCCGGTTCGGGCGGCGGTGCAGCGGGCATGTCGACCGGCGCAGGCGGCGGCAGATCACCGGCCACCGCAGGATCTTTTTTCAGCAGCATCCGCAGGATCGTGACCAGTTCGCCCCGCAGTGCCGTGCGTGGCGTGACCCGGTCCAGCATCCCGTGGTCCAGCAGATATTCGGCCCGCTGGAACCCCTCGGGCAGCTTTTCGCGGATCGTCTGTTCGATCACCCGCGCCCCGGCAAAGCCGATCAGGGCGCCCGGTTCTGCGATCTGGACATCGCCCAGCATCGCATAGGACGCGGTGACGCCGCCGGTCGTCGGATGGGTCAGGACGACGACATAAGGCAGACCGGCCTCTTTCAGCATCTGCACGGCGATGGTGGTGCGCGGCATCTGCATCAGGCCCAGAATGCCTTCCTGCATCCGAGCCCCGCCGGCAGCCGAAAACAGGATCATCGGACGTTTCAGCCCAATGGCGCGTTCGGCGGCGGCGATGATCGCGTTGCCGACATACATCGACATCGACCCGCCCATGAAATTGAAGTCCTGCGCCGCGACGACGACAGGAGTGCGCCCGATCTCGCCCTCGCCGACCAGCATCGCCTCTTTTTCGCCGGTCTTCTTGCGGGCGTCCTTGATGCGGTCGGTGTATTTCTTCTGGTCGCGGAAATGCAGCGGATCAGTGATCGGTTCCGGTACCTTGACCTCGGTGAAGACACCGCCGTCGAACAGCGTGGCGAACCGCGCCCGCGGGGTGATCCCCATGTGATGCCCGCAGTTGGTGCAGACCTGCTGGTTGTCGGCAAGTTCACGATGGAACAGCATGGTTCCGCACTCGTCGCATTTCGTCCAGAGGTTTTCCGGCACTTCGCGCCGCGAAAACAGCGAGTTGATCGTCGGGCGAACGTAGTTGGTGATCCAGTTCATCAGGGGCGCGCCTTGGGTCGTTGTGGCGGTTGAGATATGCCGGGCAGGGCCGGAATGCAATCGGGCGGCGCGGCGCGGTGTTCACGAAACTTTTTTACAGCGCCGGGCGTGCCTGTCGTAACCTCACGTCAACCGTACGACCGAAGGGAAACGGATATGTCGACGTCGCGCAATGGCCCGCTGATCTATCGTCAATCGGTCTGGACCCGCCTGACCCACTGGCTTTGGGCGATCTGCCTGTTCTTTCTGCTGCTCACGGGCCTGCAGATATTCAACGCCCATCCGCATCTCTATTTCGGCAAGCAGTCGGGGTTTGAGTTCGACAATTCGTTTCTGGATATCGACGCCCGGCGCACCGATGCGGGGTTGATCGGCGTGACGAACCTGTTCGGGCATGAATTTGACACCACCGGGATATTGGGCGTGCAGGGCGAAAATGTGCAGGCCTTTCCCGCCGCCCTGACGATCCCGTCGACCCGCAATCTGGCGACTGGCCGGGTGATACATTTCTTCTTTGCCTGGACGCTGGTCGGCACGCTGCTGGTCTGGCTTGTCGCCTCGGCGATCAACGGACACCTGCGGGCGCTGGCGATCCGGGGCCGCGACATCCGCGCCCTGCCGTCCGACATCGCCGCCCATGCGCGGCTGAAATTTCACCATACCCGCGACTACAACGTCCTGCAAAAGTTGTCCTATGCCGGGGTGCTGTTCGTGCTGCTACCGCTGATGATCCTGACCGGCCTCACGATGTCGCCAAGCTTCAACGCCACAGCACCATGGTTGCTGGACGTCTTTGGCGGGCGGCAAACGGCCCGGTCGATCCATTTCCTGACCATGTTGGTGCTGGTCGGGTTCTTCGTCATCCACATCCTGATGATCCTTGCCGCCGGTCCGCTGAACGAACTCCGCTCGATCCTGACAGGCTGGTATCGGGTCGATCCTGACCACAAGGAGACAGACCATGTTTGACCGGATCAATCGTCGCAATCTGCTGCTGGGCGGCGCGGGCCTGACGCTGGGCGGCTGCAAGATCTTCGACGGGGCCAAGCGGAACGACACCGCGATGCGCAACTTCTTCGAAAGCGCCTCGGGCCTGACCTACCGCACCCAACGCCTGATCGGCGGGCGAGACCGGCTGGCGAGGGAGTTCACCGAGGCCGATATCCGGCAGGGCCAGCGCCCCAACGGCAGCACAGACCCGCAGACCGAGGATTACCTGACCCTCGCCCGCGACGATTTCGCCGATTATCAGTTGACCGTCACCGGATTGGTCGAAAACCCCGTGATGCTGTCCCGCGATGACCTGATGGCGATGCCGTCGCGCACCCAGATCACCCGGCATGACTGTGTCGAAGGCTGGTCGTGCATCGCCAAATGGACCGGGGTGCCGCTGGGAACGGTGCTGGATCAGGCGCGTCCGACCGATGCCGCCCGATTCGTGGTGTTCCATTGCTATGACGCGATCGAAAGGACGCTGGGCGGAATCGTCACCTATTACGAAAGCATCGACCTGGTCGACGCGCGGCATCCGCAGACGATACTGGCCTACGGAATGAACGACGCCCCCCTGCCGGTCGCCAATGGCGCACCGCTGCGCCTGCGGGTCGAACGGCAACTGGGCTACAAGATGGCCAAGTACATCCACACCATTGAACTGGTTTCCGACTTTGCCGGACTGGCAGACGGCAGGGGCAGCTATTGGGCTGACCGGGGCTACGAGTGGTACGCGGGGATTTGAGCGGGGTCGCATAGCGCCCGGATGACCCGCCAGAACCCAAGGCTGAAAGTGTCGCAATTCGCCCGGGGCGGTGCGACCGATCCTGCTTGTGCCTTGGCGAACCCTCTCTTAGACCTTTCGGCGAACCATTTTCTGCGCGAGGAACCGCCGATGAACACCAAGTTTGACAAAGCCAACCTGCCCAGCCGCCATGTCACCGTTGGCCCGGAACGCGCTCCGCATCGGTCCTATTACTATGCGATGGGTCTGGACGAATCCGATATTGCCAAGCCCTTTGTCGGCGTCGCCACCTGCTGGAACGAGGCGGCGCCCTGCAATATCGCCCTGAACCGGCAGGCCCAGTCGGTCAAGGTCGGGGTCAAGGCGGCGGGCGGTACGCCGCGCGAATTCACGACAATCACCGTCACCGACGGTATCGCGATGGGTCACGAAGGCATGCGGTCCTCGCTCGCCAGCCGCGAGGCGATTACCGATTCGGTCGAACTGACGATGCGCGGCCATTGCTATGACGCCCTTGTCGGCCTTGCCGGGTGTGACAAATCCCTTCCCGGCATGATGATGGCGATGGTCCGCCTGAATGTCCCCAGCGTGTTCATGTATGGCGGCTCGATCCTTCCCGGCAGGCTCGACGGCAAGGACGTGACCGTGCAGGACGTGTTCGAGGCGGTGGGTAAACATCAGGCCGGAAATTTCAGCGATGCCGAGTTGGAAATCCTTGAACGCGTCGCCTGTCCTTCGGCCGGGGCATGTGGTGGCCAGTTCACCGCCAACACAATGGCCTGCGTGTCCGAGGCGATCGGGCTGGCGCTGCTGAACTCCTCCGGCATGCCGGCCCCATACGAGGACCGCGACCAGTATGGTGTCGCATCGGGTCAGGCAGTGATGAACCTGATCGAAAAGAACATCCGCGCCCGCGATGTCGTCACCCTCAAATCGCTGCAGAACGCCGCCCGGGTGGTCGCCTGCACCGGCGGATCGACCAACGCCGGGCTGCATCTGCCTGCCATCGCCCACGAGGCGGGGATCGACTTCGACCTGTTCGACGTCTGCGTAATCTTCCGCGACACGCCCTATTTCGTTGACCTGAAACCGGGCGGCCAGTTCGTCGCCAAGGATCTTTACGAAGTTGGCGGGGTGCCCGTGGTGATGAAGGAACTGCGCAAGGCTGGTCTGCTGCACGAGGATTGCATGACCGCCAGCGGCGAAAGCATCGGCGAGGCCCTGGACCGGATCAAGGGCGAGGCCGACGGCCGCGTCATCCACCCGATTGCCACCCCGATCACCAAGACCGGCGGCGTTGTCGGCCTGAAAGGCAACCTTGCCCCTGAAGGTGCCATCGTCAAGGTCGCCGGCATGTCCGAGGCCGAACAGGTGTTCAGTGGTCCGGCCCGGGTTTTCGAGAACGAGGAAGCCGCCTTTGAAGCCGTGAAATCCCGCACCTACAAGGAAGGCGAGGTCCTGGTGATCCGCAACGAAGGCCCGGCCGGTGGTCCGGGAATGCGCGAAATGCTGGCAACCACCGCTGCCCTGTCGGGGCAGGGCATGGGCAAAAAGGTGGCCCTGATCACCGATGGCCGTTTCAGCGGCGCAACCCGCGGTTTCTGCGTCGGCCACGTCGGCCCCGAGGCGGCACAGGCCGGCCCGATCGCGCTGCTGCAGGACGGCGACGTGATCACGATCAACGCCATCACCGGCAGCCTGAGCGTCGATCTGACAGAGGCCGAACTGGCCGCCCGCAAGGCCAAATGGAAGGGCCCGCGCCCGACCAACTATGCCAGCGGCGCCTTGTGGAAATACGCCCAACTGGTGGGCGCGACACGCTATGGTGCCGTCACCCATCCCGGCCAAAAGGCCGAAACGCACGTCTATATGGACCTGTAAGTCGGGCGCGGTGGCCATTTGGTCGGCGAAATCGCCGGATCCACCCTGACAACTGTTTCTTTCTTAGAAACAGTTTGACAGATATGGTGCGCAACGACGCTTCGGGACAGGCCGGGCGCATGACACGAGGGCGGGCATGTTAAACCGACGTTTGGGGCTGTTCGACCGGCTGTTGCACCTGCGCACGCTGGGCCGCTGGTCTGGCGCTGCCCGCCGCGCCGCGACAACCGAACTCTCCACCTTGCGCACCCAGCGCCAGCGCGCCCGCCAGCTGCGTCTGCAACTGGACGAACTGATGTATATCGCCGACAGCCGGCTGGCGTTGCCGCGGATCGGGTCGAACGCATTTCCGAAACCGGCCGGCACCGACTGGTCGTGGCGGCCGCAAGTCTGGCGCGGCCCGCTGCCCCGCAAGGGCGATTCCAGCGTCAAGAGCAAGACGATGCTTGGTGACGAGGTGACGATTTTCCATGACTGCCGGATCAGCGAACTGACCCTGCGCCAACTGCGCAATGCGCGCGAATCTGATCTTGCGCCGTTCGGACTGCGGCTCGATGTGTTCAGATTTGACGGATCGTTCCTGAGCCTTGTTCTGGATGTCCCGGAAGAAGCCTGTCACGGCCTGAAAAAGCGCCATCTGGTCCGGCTGGACACCATCGTCGAGATGGAAAAACCGCTGGAAATCTTTGCCCGCCTCAACATCAAGCATGGCCCCAACACCGAACAGATCGTGCGCGAGCTGCCCTTGCATCAGGACGATGTCAGCGTCGAATTCGATCTGTCCTATACCAAACTGAACGAAAAGCGGGTCGAGCGGATGTGGATCGACCTGATTTTTGAGGGCCCGGAAATGAACCAGATCACCATCCGCGACATCAACCTGTCGCGCCACCCCCGCGCCGAACTGTAAAGGACCGCTGCCGATGACCGACCTGACCCTGACCAAAACCCGCATGACCGCCGGCGTCTGGGAAGGTGTGTTGACCCGGCCAGGCACCGGGAGTTTTCAGCCCGCGCTGGCGGTCTCGCACCAGAACGTGCAGATCGACGGCTGGACCGTGACCGAGGACGCGGCCGCCGGCAACTGGCTGATGCGGGTGCCGGTGCCCGCCGAACTGATCGCCGACGGGGTTCAGACCTTTGTGATTTCCGATACCCGTTCAGACGAAACCCTTGCCAGCTTTTCCCTGCTCGCCGGCGAGGCCCTGGCCGAGGATATCCGCGCCGAAATGGATCTGCTGCGCGCCGAACTGGACATGTTGAAACGCGCCTTCCGGCGGCATTGTGTCGAAACCGCCTGACGCCGCGTTGATCGTGACCTTTCGCACGCAGGGTGCCATTAAGCGTCATGACCCCTGCCGGAGCTTGCCATGACGCGCTACCCCCATCTTCTCGCCCCGCTCGACCTTGGATTCACCACGCTGAAAAACCGGATGTTGATGGGATCGATGCACACCGGTCTGGAGGAAAGCCGTGACTGGAACCGGGTCGCCGAATTCTATGCCATCCGCGCCCGTGGCGGTGTCGCCCTGATGGTGACAGGTGGCATGGCGCCAAACTGCGAAGGCGGTGTGTTTCCGGGCGCTGCGGGCCTGTTCAGCGATCAGGATATCGCCAACCACCAGATCGTCACCGACCGGGTGCATGATGCCGGCGGCAAGATCGCGATGCAGATTCTGCACGCCGGGCGCTACGCCTATTCACCCGAATGCGTTGCCCCCAGCCCGGTGAAATCGCCGATTTCGCCCTTTCCCCCCAAAGAGTTGGATGAGGACGGCATCGAAAAGCAGATTGCCGATATCGTCACCGCCGCCAGTCGCGCCCGGCAGGCCGGCTATGACGGGATCGAAGTGATGGGCTCAGAGGGCTATTTCATCAACCAGTTTTTGGTCACCCATACCAACAAACGCACCGACCGCTGGGGCGGGTCTTACGAAAACCGGATGCGGTTGGCGGTCGAAGTCGTGCGCCGCTGCCGCGCCGCCGTCGGCCGCGATTTCATCATTATCTACCGCCTCAGCATGATCGACCTGATCCCGAAC
>JBBKXP010000071.1:0-4249 GCA_037969545.1 Paracoccaceae bacterium
AAGAACGCTTCCTCAGCAGCTTGGCACGCCTGATCAACTTGCGAAGCTGTCCCATTGTGAAATACATTGATCGGCCCATGCGCTGGCGCGTTTTCAAATGTCGTGTCGCTTCCGATCCAACTTCCCGCAATCAGATGCTTGCCCGTCAAAGCCATCTTGTGTCCTTCATTCCGTATTATTTGCCCCATTTCAGGGCGATCAAATCCAGGTCCGCGGCCAGCTGCAGCAGCCGGGTTTTGGTACGCTCTGACATCGCCTTGAGCGGATGTCGCACGTGATCGCTGCGGATCACGCCGCCCGCCGCATAGACGGTCTTGCAGGCGCGCAACCCGCATTGGCGGTTCTCATGATTGATCAGCGGCAGACATTTCTGCCATTGCGCCAAGGCTGCGGCATGATTTCCTGCAAGAAATTCGGTGACGATAGGCCGAATATGTTCCGGGAACATCCCCGAGGTCATGGTTCCAGTAGCCCCGGCATCCAGATCGGCGAGCAGCGTCACCGCCTCTTCGCCGTCGAACGGCCCCGCGATATGCTCGCCCGCCGCGTCGATCAGCGCCGCCAGCTTGTCGGCGGCGAATGGGCATTCGATCTTGAAATAGCTGACGTTTTCCAACTCGCGCGCCATACGGGCCAGCAGTGGAACTGGCAGCGTCACTCCGCTGAGCGGCGCGTCCTGCACCATGATAGGGATCGTGATGGCGCGGCTGACGGCGTCGAAATGTTCGAAAATGCCTACCTCTGCCGGGAACAGGCCCGCCCCATGATAGGGCGGCATCATCATCACCATCGCCGCCCCCATCGCCTGCGCCGCCTTGGCGCGCGCAACGACAATATCGGTCGAGAAATGGCTGATCGTCACGATCACAGGCACGCGACCCGCGACATGTTCCAGACTAATCTGCATCAGTGCCGCGCGTTCGGCGTCCGAAAGCACGAACTGTTCCGAATAGTTTGCAAGAATGCAGATCGCATCGACGCCCTGATCGATCAAGCAATCGAGCACACGGCGCATGCCGTCCTCGTCAACACGGCCATCGTCGTGAAATGGAGTCGGAGCAACCGGCAAGATGCCCGTAAGTTTCTGGTCCAAAATTCTACCTTTCAGAATGTCAGTCGAGTGGGATTTTACCAGTCAAACGGAGCGACGGTTTGCCTGCGCCCTAGTGTAAAGGCGTCGGCCACGTGCAGCATCGGGGCCAGATCGATGTCTGAGGTGCCTGTGGCCACAAGGTCGCCAAACCGGGCATAAAGCGCGCTGTATTCGCGGTCAGGTCCGGCGCTGATTTCAGTACCGTCTACGGTCAGTCGGGCACCGCCATCGCTAAGCGTCGCAGTCCCGTCGGTGGTTTCGATTTGCACGTCCCAGGTTTGCGGGCCGGTCTGACGCCAGTCGAAAGCGGCGGAAACTTTCGCGGCACCGGGGTCATTGAACGTCAGGTCGGCGGCGATCGGCGTGTCACGGTTTTCTGGGAAGAACAGATCGGCGGCGGACAGATGCAACGGGCGCGGATAGATCGCGCTGAGGACCGACAGGGCGTTGATGCCCGGATCAAAGACGCCCAGCCCCCCGGCCTGCCAAATCCAGTCCTGCCCCGGGTGCCAGCGACGCACGTCCTCTTTCCAGATCACTTCGACCCGCTTGATGTCCTTGCCCTGCAACCAGACCCGCGCCGCCGCAACGCTGGCCGCGTGCCTTGAATG
The DNA here is from genome assembly GCA_037969545.1 of Paracoccaceae bacterium. GTDB lineage: Bacteria > Pseudomonadota > Alphaproteobacteria > Rhodobacterales > Rhodobacteraceae > JBBKXP01. Next base: position 1,705 of record JBBKXP010000071.1, read on the forward strand.
CCAGGTCGCAAACAACGTCACGCCCTGCGCAACCGCCAGCGCGATCAGGTCATGCACCTCGCTGATCGTGGCACCAGGCGGTTTTTCCAGCATCACATGGCGGCCCGCCAATAAGGCCCGGCGCGCATCCGCGTAGCGTACCTGCGGCGGCGTACAAAGCGAAATGCAAGTGATCTCGGGATGCGCGTTTAGCAGGGTTTCCAGATCGGCAAAGCCATCGATCCCACCGACCTGCGCATTGCGGCTGGCCGTCGCTTTCAGCGTGAACACTGGATTGCCAGAAATCGCCGGGATGTGCTGATCGCGGGCGATTTTGCCGACGCCGACGATGGCGATGTCATAATTTTGGGTGGCCATCTAGTGCGAATCCCTTGGAACGGCGTTGCCACGGCAACCGATGAGAAAATCGAAATCGGCGCCGGTGTCGGCCCCCTGAACGTGATCGTGAAACAGCCGCGCATAGCCGCTGGCGGGTGGAGTGACCGGGTTTTTCCATTCCACCAGACGGCGGGCGATTTCGTCGTCGGGCACGTCCAGATGCAGGCGACGGTTAGGCATGTCCAGTTCGATCATGTCGCCATTCTGGACGATGGCCAGCGGCCCACCAGCGGCGGCCTCGGGGCTGGTGTGCAGGATCACCGTGCCATAGGCGGTGCCCGACATCCGCGCGTCGGAAATGCGCACCATATCGGTGATGCCCTTTTTCAGCACTTTCGGCGGCAGGCCCATATTGCCAACTTCTGACATGCCTGGATAACCGCGCGGCCCGCACATCTTCAGCACCATGACGCAGGTTTCGTCGATATCGAGATCGTCGTCATTGATCCGCGCCTTGTAGTCGTCGATATCTTCGAACACGACGGCGCGGCCCCGGTGAGTCAACAGATGCGGGCTAGCGGCGGAGGGTTTCAAGACCGCGCCTTTGGGCGCCAGGTTGCCGCGCAACACAGCGATGCCGCCCTGTTTGGCAAGCGGCGCATCGGCGGGCAGGATCACGTCCTCGTTGTAGTTCACCGCGTCCTTGACCTGGTCCCAAGCGGTTTCGCCCGACACGGTCAGCGTGTTCTTGTGCAGCAATCCGGCCTCGCCCAACCGCTTGATCACCACGGGCAGGCCACCGGCATAGAAGAACTCTTCCATCAGGAATTTGCCTGACGGCATCAGGTTCACGATGGTGGGCACGTCGCGGCCCAGTCGGTCCCAGTCGTCCAACGACAGATCGATGCCGACCCGGCCGGCAATGGCCAACAGGTGGATCACCGCATTGGTCGAGCCGCCAATCGCACCATTGGTGCGGATCGCGTTTTCAAAGGCATCGCGGGTCAGCACATCGGAAGGTTTCAGGTCATCCTTGACCATCTGCACGATGCGTCGGCCAGAGACATGGCCCATGACTCTCCGGCGGCTGTCGACGGCGGGAATGGCAGCATTGCCCGACAGCGCCATGCCCAGGGCCTCAACCATGCTGGCCATCGAGGACGCCGTGCCCATGGTGTTGCACGATCCGGGACTGCGGCTCATGGATTGTTCTGCCTCCAGGAAATCCTCGCGGGTCATTTTGCCCGCCTTGATGTCCTCGGACATCTGCCAAAGGGCGGTGCCCGAGCCCACCCGTTCACCGCGGAACCAGCCGTTCAGCATCGGCCCGCCCGAAACCATGATCGCAGGCAGATCGACCGAGGCCGCCCCCATCAACAGCGCGGGTGTGGTCTTGTCGCAGCCGACCAGCAACACGACGCCGTCCAGCGGATTGGCGCGAATGGCTTCCTCAACATCCATCGCCGCCAGGTTGCGGTACAGCATCGCCGTCGGGCGCAAAGCACTTTCGCCGGTGGAAAACACCGGGAATTCCAGCGGCAGCCCGCCAGCCTCATAGATGCCGTGCTTCACCCGCTCTGCCAGATCGCGCAGATGCGCGTTGCAGGGCGTCAGTTGCGACCAGGTGTTGCAGATGCCGATCACCGGGCGCCCGTCGAACAGATCGGCTGGCAGTCCCTGATTTTTCATCCAGCTGCGGTGGTAGATATGGTCGCGGCTGTCGCCGCCGAACCATTCCTGCGACCGCAGCTTGCGCGGCCATTTGGCGGGTTTGAAATCCATGACCTCAGCTTTGTTTTTGCTTGTTGTAAACATCGAAAATGACGGCGGCGAGCAGGACGAGGCCCTTGATGACCTGCTGGTAGTCGATGCCGATTCCCATGATCGACATGCCGTTGTTCATGACCCCCATGATGAAGGCTCCGACGACGGCACCGACGATCTTGCCAACCCCGCCCGACATCGACGCCCCGCCAATGAAGACCGCCGCGATCACGTCAAGCTCGACGGCAAAGCCCGCCTTGGGCGTCGCGGTGTTGAGACGCGCGGCGAAAATCAATCCCGCCAGCGCCGCAAGAACCCCCATGTTCACGAAAGTCAGGAAGGTCAGCCGTTCGGTCGGGATGCCCGACAGTTTCGCGGCCTTTTCATTGCCGCCAAGCGCATAGATGCGCCGGCCGATCGTGGTCTGTTCGGTGATGAATGCATAAACGATTGTCAAAACACC
>JBBKXP010000072.1:0-3319 GCA_037969545.1 Paracoccaceae bacterium
CCGGCGGCAATCAGCAGAAGTTCGTGCTTGCGAAATGGCTGTGCGCAGCCCCCAAGCTGATCATTCTGGACGAGCCAACCCGCGGCATCGACGTCGGCTCGAAATCCGCGATTCACGAACTTATCGCCGGTTTGGCAGAGAAAGGCCTCGCCGTCATCGTGATCTCGTCAGAAATGCCCGAGGTTCTGGGTGTCAGTCACCGCGTCCTCGCCATGGCCGAAGGGCGCATGGTCGGCGCCTTCAAAGGGGCTGATCTGACTGAGGGAAATCTGATCACTGCCGTTTCCCGCCACGTGGCAACCCCGGCTGCAGCAGAATAGGACCATGTCATGACAAAACGAAACGTCGGGATCGGTCTGGTCGGCGCCGGATTTATGGGGCGGTGTCATGCGAATGCCTTTCGCGCGGTCGGCGGGCTCTTCGATCTGCCGGTCGTGCCCGTGAACGAGATGCTCGCCGATGTTTCGGAAGATGCGGCACGGTCCAGTGCTCAACGTCTCGGGTTCGCTCGGTCAACCGGCGACTGGTGGACACTGGTGAGCGATCCTGCGGTCGACATCGTCGCCGTCACCGCACCGAACGCCCTGCACGAAGCGATCGTTCTGGCGGCCATCGAAAACGGCAAGGCCGTTTACTGCGAAAAGCCGCTATCGACAACATCTGACTCGGCGCGTCGCATGACCGATGCGGCTGAGGCGGCAGGAGTTCTGACCACCGTCGGCTTCAACTTTCTGCGCAATCCGATGATCCGACTGGCCCGGGACATCGTCGCCGGAGGAGAGATCGGCGATGTCACCGGGTTCCGCGGCCGCCATGCCGAAAACTACATGGCGCGCCCGGACGTGCCGCATTCCTTCCGCACCGACCCCGCCGGAGGCGGTGCCCTGGCCGACATCGGCAGCCATATCCTGTCGATGGCGCGCCATATCCTCGGCCCTATCGTCGAGGTTTCCGGTGATCTGCGCACCATTCACCCCGAACGCCCGGTCCGGGCCGGCGCCAGTGAAACTGCCCCGGTTCTGGTTGACGACATGGCGCATGCCTTGCTGCGCTTTCAATCCGGTGCCTCGGGCAGCATTGAGGCGAACTGGGCGGCAACGGCCCGGACCATGGATCTTTCGTTCGAGGTTACGGGAACAAAAGGCGCGTTGGCTTTCAGTCAAGAGCGGATGAACGAGTTGCTGCTCTATTGCGACGCCGCTGGTCGATCGGGCTATACGCGGATCGAGGCAGGTCCGGCGCATGCTCCTTTCGGCAATTTCTGCCCGGCACCGGGTCATCATCTGGGGTTCAACGATCTCAAGGTCATCGAGGTCGCTGAGCTTCTGTCGGCTTTTGCAAATGGGCTGCCAGGCTATCCGAACTTCCGTGAAGCGCTGGCCGTCCAGGAGACGGTCGATGCCATCCGCGCCTCGTCGAAAGACCGGCGTTGGAAACATGTGATGTTTGAATAGCCACTTCAACATTTCTGAGCGGGCGCTGGGAATGGCCGACAACCACCCCATGGACTGTATTCACGTTGAAGACCTCGGGCGCCAGATAGGCCCGCTTAGGGCTGAGACCCGTCATTGGCACGCGAAGGGTCAGCGGCCGAACAGTCCGCTGACCGACGACCACGCCATATAAATGCTGCCTCTCGACATTCGCCGTATCTGGTCTGAGGGGCGAAAATTACTCTGACATCCAAAGCCTTCGCTCGGGCCCCAATTGAGGGCAAGACCTCAAAGAACGCTCAATTGGCTCCACAGCATTGTTTGTACTTGCGGCCAGACCCGCAGGGGCAAGGGGCGTTGCGACCGATCTTGGTGCCTTGGAACGGTGCGTGGGATTGATTTTCTGCCGCCCAGGCTGGGAAGGGGTCAGGTGTTGCTCCGGACTTGGTCCATTCGTTGAGCGTCAGGACCAGGGTTGGAATGAGGTCCGGGGCTTCTTTGGTAAGGGCTTTGACGGACGCTTTTGAGAGATCGCTTTGACCCTCGGCGATATTGTAAAGCGCGAGCATCATGTTGATCGAAGCCGCCGCCTCCTCGTCACCGCTTTCCACAATGCGTTCCCAAGTATCCGGGCGCATTCGCATGGCGCGCTCGAACCCATAGCACCACGACTCCCAGAGGATGTCGCCGGTTCGCTTATCCTCATCGTAGAGCGGGCCGTAGTCCATCGCTGGCGGGGTTAGAGACCGCGCCACGTCGTTATAGTGCCGCATGACCAGGTCATTAACGGCCTGAACATCTTCAAGGGTTTCTAACGGCTCCGTGCTAGTCCCCCAAACGTAGGGCAACCATTCCCCGGGCATGATCACCTCCGGGCAAACCACAAGACCTGCGCAGAAGCCATCGAACTCGCTGAGAAGCATACCATCTCCATCAGTGTGCGACAGCAGAAGCGAATCCAGCTGGTCTAATTCATCATCGGTTAGCATGTGCTCAATCCAGTATTCGAAATCGCTCTAGAATCGCTCGACCCAAGGTCGCACGGCAATCTCATTTGTCCATGCGCTGCGATCCTGTTCGATCAGGTGGCGATAGGTGCGTGCAATCACCTCGGGCCTGAGCATGGATCTGGGCTTGTCGTCGGGTTCGGTACGACCAGGGTTCAGGATCCCGCCGTCGATATTGACCCAGACCACGTGGATCCCTTGGGGGTGCAGTTCGCGCGCCATGCTTTCGGCAAGGCCGCGCTGGGCGAATTTGCCCATAGCGAAGGGAGCCGATTGCGGGAATCCTTTGACGCCCGCTGATGCACCGGTGAAGAGGATCGTGCCGCGGCAGCCAGCGATCAGTTCGGTCCCAAACATCCGCCTTGCTGCGTGCTTGCCCGTCAGGAACGCTCCAATAGCGGTGACCTCAATCGTTCTCCGCACGTCATCTGCGGCGAGTTCCGCCACCGACCCATGAACTCGAGAGGAAGGATTGTAGATGACGACCCTCGGAGGCTGGGGCAGGGCGTCGAACAGGCCCGCAACGGCCGCTTCGTCCGTCGCGTCGAGCAGGACCGTGTCCGCTCCGGTATCGGCGGCCACGTCCCGCATCTTATCGCCGCTCCGTGCAGCCAAGGTAAGATCGTGATCGCGCGCCAGTTCCCGCGCGAGGGACGCAGACAGCCCGTCTCCGACTCCGATGATGACGGCGCGCGCTCTTTCCATGATTGTCTCCCTGAATTCCAGGTGACCTGCTTGACCCCAAAACATCAATGAAATAGTCACTCAGATGCCGAGCGGGCGTTGTGTAATGGTAAGACCCTTGCCTTCCAAGCAAGAGATGCGGGTTCGATTCCCGCCGCCCGCTCCAAGAATATTTTCCGACAGATTGCCTATAAA
>JBBKXP010000073.1:0-5301 GCA_037969545.1 Paracoccaceae bacterium
GATCAAGATCGTCGAGATGGCCGCCGACAATGCGGTTGCCGAGCAATTCCGGGTGGCGCGGGGCCAATCACTGGGGGTCTGGATGCAGGCGCGACGCTGCGAACTCGCCCCGCCCGCCGGCGTCGATGCCGCCGCGATCAACGCGGTGCTGATCGTCGCGGTCGAAGGCGCGGCACTGTCGCTTGGCAATGGCACCGGGCTGGCCGGGATCGCGCCGGGGCCGGCGGCACAGGACCGTATCAGGGAGGCGCTCCAGCATCTGATCGGCACAGTTTATCCGTCCTGACCCCTCTCTTGCAAAAAACTTTCCGTCGCCCTGAAACTGATGTCCTGAAGATTTCGTGGTTTCGGTGTGCGGGGCAGAAACGACGATCCAAGGAGTTCATCATGGCCCGAGCCCTGCGCCAAATATTTCTGATTCGAGGCTTTTCAGTTGAACCTCTGCGCTCCCAGCGTCAACGCACCAAGGTCACACGCCACGAGATATCGGTGATTTTTGGCCCGGAACTGGGCTATATCAGCCGCGATTACGGCAGGTTTGCCTGATCCCCTTCACCACGAACAACTGTCAGATAGGGAGCCCGGATACGTGCTCCAATCGGATAGTCCAACCGCGCGGCGCCGCAGCCCCTGATGCAAACCTTGACAACGAATCAGATAACTTGCCGAAGTTTTCGGTCCGTGCCTTCGCCCGGCCGCCCTATGTCCCGGATTCGACGAGCCGCTTTAGGTTCGCCATCCCGGATTCAAAATCCGGGCCGACCAAGCGATCCATTATCAGGCCCATCCAGCGCCCGACCGGGTTATTGCCCATGTCGCTGGTCATGGTCCATGTCAGCGTCGTCGCGGCGCCGTCCAGAACCAGATCAAACGTCGCTTCCCAACTGCCCATCGATCCGAAATCCAGCGCGGTGACAACCTTGTTGTCGGGGTCGCTGACCACGATTTCCTGACTACCGCTGCCCAGTTGCGGGTTTTCTGATGCCCATGTCATCGTATTTCCCTCGCCCGCATCCGGGCCGTCAAAGTTTTGCGTCATCGCCGGGTCAAGCTGCATCCACGGCGACCAGGCGCTGACCTTTTGCAGCGAATTAGCGTAGGGAAACACCGCGGAAGGCGGGGCATCGATTTGCACCGTTCTGGTAATTGTCACCTGGCGGGGCAGTGCATAGGCGCTGGCGACCAGCACCACGACGACGGCCAGCATGGCAAGGATCTGGCGTTTAAAAGCCGCATTGACGTTTCGGTTGCGCGATGCCGGAGAGCCACTATTCTACTCGAGAACAACCAAGCTGCCTAGAATTTCTTCAAAACCGCTCGGCCCGCAAGACGTCGCAGTCGCTGATTGTCACGACGCCGATATGCCGTTCGACCACGGCAAAAGCGGCCTCCAGCAGCGCGTCAAGCCGGTCGGGGCGGATCACACAGATCACTTGCCGCATGCCGCCCTGCCGCCCAACCTGCCCGTCTGCCGACCATTGCCCCGATCGCCCGGAGCCGCCGACGACCGGAAGCACGGTGTAACCGGTGACATCGGCCTTCTGCAGGACCGCTTCGAGGCGGCGTAGCATCGGTTCCTCGATGATGATGGCTACTCTTTTTGCCTTGTGCGTTTGCATCAGCGGCCTCCCAGAAATGCGGTTGCGACCGCGACATAGATCGGGATGCCAAGGGTCAGGTTGAACGGAAAAGTGACCCCCAGCGACAGGGTCAGATAGACCGCCGGATCGGCCTCGGGCAGGGCGACCCGCATCGCCGCCGGAACCGCGATGTAAGAGGCCGAGGCCGACAGGATCATCAACAGGATCACGCCGCCAAGACTGAGGCCGATGGTAGCACCAAGGGCCAGACCGATCGTCGCCCCGCAAAGCGGCATGATCACCCCGAAGGCGAGCAGCCCGGGTCGCAGGATGCCCCGGCTGTTGCGCAGGCCCCGCCCGGCAACCAGCCCCATATCCAGCAGGAACAGACACAGGACACCCTGAAACGGCGCGACGATGAAGCTTTCGATCTTGGCCAGTCCCTCGGCCCCGGTGATCGCGCCGATCAGGAACGATCCGACCAACAGCACGATGGACCCGTTCAGCAGGATTTCACGCAGCAATTCGCGATCCATTTGCCGGCCGCCGGCGCCGCGGCTGACAAGCCAGAGTGCCGACAGGATCGCCGGTGCCTCCATCACAGCAGCGACGGCAACCATATAGCCCTCGGCGACGATGCCGGCGTTGGCCAAAACTGACGTGCCCGCCACGAAGGTGACGATCGAGATCGACCCATAGTGACCGGCGACGGCGGCGGCGTTCAGGGTATCGAGGCTGGTCAGCAGGCGCAGCAGGGCGAATGCCAGAAATGGCAGGCCTGCCGACAGGACGAACCCGGCGGCAAGGGTCAGGCCAAGTGTCGCGTCAATGCCGTTGTTGGCAACTGCGACCCCGCCCTTGAACCCGATGGCGAAGAGCAGGTAGATCGACAGGGCTTTGGCTGCGGCCTCAGGCACGGTCAGGTCGGAGCGGGCCAGCGCGGCGGCGACGCCAAGCACGAACGACAGGATGATCGGCGAAATCAGGTTGGCCGCAGCAAGACTCAGGATATCGCCCAATGCGCTCTCCGATGTTCACACGTTCGTGATACTGCGTTACGTTCAGATTGGATCAAATTCGCCGCTGACACCGTCGAGCATTTCCAGTGTGCCCTCGCCGATGTGGTTCCAGAGGCCGTGTAGGGTCAGCATCTCGTCATTGACGGCGGCCTGCACGAAGGGAAAGGTCAGCAGGTTTTCCAGCGACACGCGCACCGCTTCCTTTTCCAGCGCCCGGCGACGGCTGGCATCGTCGCCCACTGGCAAACGGTTGAATCCGGGGCGCAGGATTTCCATCCAGCGACCGATGAAGCTGCTTGATTTTTCCAGTTCGGGTGCGTGGCCGCTGCACATGTCATAGCAACCATCGACGCCACCGCAGCCGGAATGGCCAAGGACGATCAGATGCGCGACCTTCAGCGATGTGACCGCGTATTCGACGGCGGCCGAGGTGCCGTGATATTCGCCGTCCGGGTTATAGGGCGGCACCAGATTGGCGATGTTGCGGTGGATAAAGAACTCACCCTGATCGGCACCAAAGATCGACGTCACGTGAACCCGGCTGTCGCAGCACGAAATCACCATTGCACGCGGGCGCTGGCCGTCTTCGGCCAGACGGCGATACCAGCTGCGGTTCTCGGCATAAACGGTGGCCTTCCAGCCGTGATAGCGGTTGATCAGGTAGGCAGGCAGGGGATGGACGGCGTGCATACGGGGCTCCGAGGTCGGCGGTTGGCCCTCAATAGGGAGCATTCTTGGGAAATTCGAGCGATTTCTGTGGCAGCGGTGAACCTGTTGGGAACCATGTCGGGGTTAGTAACGGGGCATGAAGGAACCGCTTTATATCCCGCCCCGCCCGGCGAACGATTTTGGCCAGGTGACGCGCCTGGTGCCCCGCGACACGTTGCGGATGGATGCAGGGCCGCTGTCACGGTTGTATCTCGACCTTGGCGAACATGGCGCAGAGGCGGTGATCTGCAGCGCACTGGAAGATCTCGCGCGCCGGCTCAACCGGATCGACGACGCGCACCGGGGCTGCGACCTTGGGCTGGTCGGGCAGGAAAGTCGTCGGATCCGGGTGATCGCCGAACAGATCGGCCTGACCGAAGTAGCCGAAGTGGCGGCGCATGTGATCGACTGCGCACAGGCCGGGTCGGGTATGGCGCTGGCGGCGACGCTGGCGCGGCTGTTGCGGGTAACCGAACGGTGCATGACCGAGATTTGGGCACTGCGGGGGTTTGGGTCGTAGGCTTGCGCCCGTGGCGCGGACAATATACGGCGCGGGCGTCAGATGTTTGCCAATCCAGGATCGGCAAAATGTCCGCGCCAGATGTCCGCTCTGGATGTGTCCCGGGCCTCGTAGTCGGCGACGGCTTGTTCGAGGTCGCCGATGACCGAGGATTCCCGGTCCGCGCCGATATCGGTCAGACGCATCGTGTACAACGCGGTGATGCCGCCCACCGGCGCGTTGGAAAACCGTGGGAAGTCCGGTTCCGGCTTCTGGTCCATTTTCCACAGGTCGGGCAGTGTCGGCTCAAGCACCAGCGCCCTTGCCAGCCCGACAATATCAACCGCGCCGCCTGCCACGGCGGCCAGGGCCTGCGCCCGCGTCTTGAAACCGCCCGTCAGCATCAGCGGTTTGCGCGTCACTGCGCGGGCGCGTTTCGCGAAGTCGATGAAATATGGCCCGCCTCCGGCACCATCCGAGGCCGCTTTGGCACCCGGAAAATAGGTTCCGCCGCTGATGTCGATCAGATCGACTGATGACCGATCCAGCGCCGTCACCACCTTGATCGCATCGTCCTCACTCAACCCGTCTTCAAGCTGGTCCGAGGAATTCAGTTTCACGGCAATCGGGAAACCCGGCCCGACGGCGGCGCGGGTTGCCGCAAGGATTTCCAGAAGAAGCCGCATGCGATTGGCGATTGCCCCGCCGTAGTGGTCGGACCGCTGGTTGAACAATGGCGACAGAAACTGACTGAGCAGAAAACCGTGCGCTGCGTGGATCTGCACACCGCCAAAACCGGCTTGCTGCGCGAACCGCGCGGTGGTCGCGAATTCCAATGGCAAGTGATGGATTTCGTCCAGGGTCATCTCTGCGCACCGCAGTCCCGGCAGATCAAGCGCGCTCGGGCCCCTGGGGGCACTGGTCTGCGCATAGGCCAGCGCGCCAGCGTGGCCAAGTTGCAGCCAGAGACTGGTCCCGTTCTGGCCGCCTTGTTGGGCAAGTTGGCGAAAACGGCCAAGGTCGGATTTGCCGTCGAGCACCAGATTTCCCGGCTTTTCGGCGTAACGCGGGCTGACTTGCACCTCGCCGATGATCGCGACAGCCACCCCGCCTTCGGCCCAGCGCCGATACAACCGTTTCTGCCCGGCTGACGGATGTCCGGTGCCGTCGCCCAGCGAATCCGACATCGCCGATTTCGCGATCCGGTTCTTCAAGTTGACGCCGCAGGGAAGCGTGAACGGCTCGAACAAATCTCCGCGTTGCTGCAATTGAGCCTCCACGACCGCCTATCCGATGTTCACCATTGTTCACCGTCGTCGCCGACACCGCAACACAACGACAAAGTCGGGCCCGACGGTTGCCTGCATGACAGGCGCAGACCCGATGCCCCGCCCGGCCCCCCTTGCGGGTCGCCCTCCAAAGGCTAGTCTGCGCCTGAACCGTGTTGCAAGGATCACCCATGACCCCCGATTTCGCCGATGAGTCGGCCAGTGCG
>JBBKXP010000074.1:0-4294 GCA_037969545.1 Paracoccaceae bacterium
GTGGCAAGACCACGCTGCTCCGGATGATTGCCGGGTTCGAGCCGCCGACCAAGGGTACCATTGCCATCGACGGCAAGGACATGGCGGGCATCCCCGCCAACCGGCGCCCCACCAACATGGTGTTTCAAAGCTATGCGATCTTTCCGCATCTCAACGTCGAGGAAAACGTTGGCTATGGTCTGAAGGCTCGCAAGATGGCGAAAGCAGATATCGCGCGCGAAGTGGCCGAAGTGCTGAGCCTTGTGGACATGGGAGAGTACGCCAAACGCAAGGCGCATGAGCTGTCCGGCGGGCAGCGACAGCGCGTGGCGCTGGCCCGTGCATTGGTCTTGAAGCCCAAGGTGATCCTCCTGGACGAACCGCTGAGCGCGCTCGACAAGAAGTTGCGCGACCAGATGCAGGTGGAATTGCGCACGTTGCAACGCTCTATCGGGATCACGTTTATTCTGGTGACCCATGATCAAGAAGAGGCGCTGATCATGTCGGACCGCATCGCGGTGATGTTCGAGGGGCGCATCGAACAGCTCGACAGTCCCGAAGGGCTGTACCGGCATCCAGTGAACAAGCGTGTGGCCTCCTTCATCGGCGTGATGAACTTTCTGCCCACCCGCGTGACCGACACGAGTGACACGCACCTGACGCTGGACGTCGCGGCCCTTGGCCACGTCGAGGTGCCGCGTTACGCCATCGGGGCGGATGTGGACACTGCAGCGATCAATACGGTCGGGGTGCGACCCGAGATGCTGACCCTGCTATTTGACGGCTCTGAAAAACCTGAAAACACCGTCGAAGGCGAGGTGACAGATACGCAGTATTATGGCGATATGACTTATTACACGCTGCGCCTGCCGGGCCACGGCGACCCGGTCACGATTTCAATGCGCAATACGGCAGGACGGTCGGTCATGCCGCCGGGCAGCAAGGTCACTGTCGGCTGGGGCGCGGAATCAATCGTCGTGTTCAAGGATTGATCGGGGTGACGGAGTCCATCGCAACTTTAATCGTAGAACAGCGACCGGGACACGCCATGGCGCAACCGTTCTATACCGAGCCGTCGGTGTTCGAGGCCGACCGGCGCGCCGTGTTCGGCCAATACTGGATGCTGGCCGGCCATGTCAGCGAGGTGCCAGAACCGGGCGATTACGTGCTGTTCGATGTGTTGGCAGACAGCGTGATCATCTGCCGCGAAAAGACGGGGAACATCCGCGCCTTTGCCAATGTCTGTCGCCATCGCGGATCACGCCTCTGCATCGCGCCTCGCGGCAACGTCAAACGGTTCACCTGTCCCTATCACGCCTGGACGTTCAATCTGGACGGCGGCCTGTTCCATGCGCGCCTGCTGGACGAAGCCTATGATCGCGACGCCCTGGGCCTGTTCCCAATTGCGGTCGAGGTGCTGGAGGGGTTGATCTATGTCTCGTTGGCGGATGATCCGCCCAGTTTTGATGCCTTACTCGCGGAACTTACCCCCTGCCTTGCGCCATTCGGTCTGGCTCAGACCAAAATCGCCCACCGCGCCACCTACGAGGTCAAGGCGAACTGGAAGCTGCTGCTGGAGAATTACAACGAATGTTATCATTGCGCCTCGGCGCATCCGGAATTTTCGCGCAGCCATGCCATCCATATGTCCGAAGACCGCGTAGCCCCGCTGAACGAGGCGATGCAGACCCGCGCGGAGGCTTGCGGAGCGCCGACCCCGCTGATCGACCGGGTAGGCAGGCTGCGGACCCACGGAGACACTGACTTTGCCTATAACCGCTACGCGCTGCTAGATGGCTACAAGACCGGCAGCGAGGATGGCGCACCGCTGGCGCCCTTGCTGGGGCAGATCATTGACTATGACGGCGGTGCTTCGGACGTTTATGTCGGGTTGTTGAACCCGATGCTTGTCTATTGCGATCATGCGGTGCTGTATCGTTTCTTTCCGGTCGACAAGGATACCTGCGCGCAGGAAATCATCTGGCTGGTGCACGAGGATGCCGAGGAGGGGCGCGATTATGATCGCGACCGGCTGACCTGGTTGTGGGACGTGACCACCCGCGCCGACAAGCGCATTGTAGAGGCCAACGCACGCGGCGTCGGATCACGCCACTATGAACCCGGTCCGCTGGTCCCGATGGAAGTCTACATTGAAAGATTCATCACGGCCTATCAGGACACGCTGCAACGCCACGAGGCCACCGCATGACCGGGGATTCCGACCTGAACTATGACGACCGCCACATCGCCCTGCTCGAGGCGCTTTGGGGCGAGGGGTACCTGTCGCCTGGCGGTCCTGAAGAGGTCGCGCGCGTGGTGGAACATGCCCCAATCAAGGGCGCGCATGTGCTGGATATCGGCAGCGGGTCGGGGGCCATTGGGATTGAGCTGCTCCGGAACCACGGTGCGGCTCATGTCTTGGGGATCGACATTGAAGGCCCGGTCTGCGCCGCGGCGACGCGCAGGGTAGCCACCGCCGGGCTGAGCGACCGGATCACGATTACCCGGGTCACGCCCGGCCCCTTGCCGTTTGATGCGGGGACTTTCAACGTGGTGTTTTCCAAGGACTCGATCATCCACATCCCCGACAAGGAGGCGTTGGCCCGCGATGTGTTTCGGGTATTGAGACCGGGCGGCTGGTTCGCCGCCTCTGACTGGCTGATCGCGCATGATGATACCCCATCGCCCGAGATGGTGGCCTATATCGCGCAGGAGGACCTGGATTTCGCCATGGCCTCGCCCGCCCGCTATGAAGCGGCGCTGGCCGGGGCGGGCTTTCAGAACATCACGCTGACCAACCGTAACGACTGGTATGCCGAAGTCGCGCGACAGGAACTTGCACTGATGTCGGGGCCTGCGACCCGCCCGGATTGGGAAGCGGCGCATGGCGCGGATCTGGTCGCCTATTCAATCGACACCTGGACGGCGATGATCCAGGTGCTTGAGACCGGCGAACACTGCCCGCACCACCTGCTGGCGCAAAAGCCGGGCTAAGCCTGTCCTTCACAATAGTGCCGCCGCGACCTTTCAGACGCGACGGCGGTTTATCTATCTGCGCCGGGGGTTCAGAGCCCGGCTTTGATGGTTTCGAATTCCGCGATCATCTTCTCGCGAAGTTCTGATCCCGCAGGCGCCTGCCACAGCGTGTTTTCGCGCAGAGTTTCGGTGCTGTCGAGACCGATTGACTTCAGCATGTCCTGATCCATCTTCGCCATTTCCTCGGAGTTGGAATGGCCGTAGCCCCAGGCGGTGACGATGTAGTCCACAGTCTTGGGTTCAAGCCAGGCGTTGATGAAGTCATAGAACTTGTCGTCCGAACCCGGTCCGTCCTTGAGCTTGACGTACCCGCAAACCCAGCTTGAAGCGCCCTCGTCGGTGTCACGCTTCATCTTGATAGGCAGGCCTTCGGCGCTCATCGTGGCCGACGTTTCGTTCCAGGCCCAGGCCAGTTCTACCTGACCCGACTGCATCATTTGGGCCAGCGACGACGAACTATCCCAGTAGGACAGTACGTTCTTGTGAACCTCGCGCAGGAAATTTGAGGCCTTCTTGAAATCCTCGTCCGTGGCCTTGGTCCAGTCCTGTATGCCAGTTGCCAGGAACCCCCGAGCGTAGGCATCATCGACGCTGTCGCCGATCGACACCTTCCCTGCAATCGACGGGTCGGCAAAGAGCTTAAGAGACCTGACCTCTTCCTCGGTCAGTTGTTCGCTGTTGTAGGTCAGCGCAGTATTGCCCCAGTCGACCGGGACAAAGTAATACTCCCCGTCTTTCTTGTAGGCCTCGATGTCGCGGAATTCCTTGTTCAAATCGTCCCAGCGGTCGATGCGTGATGGGTCCAGCGGTTCTAGCAGGCCCGCTTCCATCCATTTCGGCACCGATTGCGAACAGGGGTGGGCAGCATCCGCCTTGAAACCAGAGCGTAGTTTCTGGAACGCCTCTTCTTCGTCGCCGAAATAGGCATAGGTCGGTGCGTCGCCGTTCTTTTCGGTATAGGCAGTATAGAATTCCGGGTCTTCGTAGCCGGCCCAATCGAACACAGTCAGCCCGGCGTCCTGCGCCAAAGCGGTCGTGGTCATCATCGCGGCGGCCCCGGCCAGTGTCGCGACTTTTTGTCGTAGAGTGGTCATGAACGTCTCCCTGTTATTATTTTGTCGGTCCTTACCGGCAAACATTCAGGCAGGACCCTGATGGAAAAACTAGGCGGGATTGCGGTTAGGTACAAGGTTTATTTGAGCGCTCAAATAATAATGAGCGATCTGAACCGGTTTTTACCGGGTTCCGAGCGTCTGAATTTTGGCCACCAATCTGAAAT
>JBBKXP010000075.1:0-4696 GCA_037969545.1 Paracoccaceae bacterium
CTACGAAGGCCTGCAGGTCGAGGTCAGCCGGCCCAGCGATTCCGCGTTGCCCTCGACCTGCAGGCCTTCGTAGCAGCCGATGATGCCGATGATCAGCGCAAAGAACGGCGCCTTGATCATGCCGACGCCAAAATGCCAGACATCGGTGTTCGACAAGAGCCTCGACTGGAAAACGGCAGGTGACACGCCGAGTTCGATCCAGGACATCAACGCGCCACCGATCAAGCCGGACATGTCGGCAATGAAGCCAAGCGCCGGCAGCATCAGCATCAGCGCCAGCACCCGTGGCACCACAAGGATTGTCACCGGATCAAGGCCAAGGGTGCGCATCGCGTCAATTTCTTCGCGCATCTTCATCGAACCGACAGCGGCGGTGAACGCTGATCCCGACCGGCCAGCGACGATGATCGCGGTCAGCAGTATCCCCAGTTCGCGCAGAACCGAAATCGCGATCAGATCAACCACGAAAATCTCGGCGCCAAACTGGCGCAGCTGGGCGGAGCCCTGGAAGGCGAGCACGACACCGATCAGAAACGACATCAATGCAACGATCGGCACCGCATTCAGACCGACCTCCTGACAGTGATGGACAAGGGCGGTCAGGCGCAACCGACGTGGGTGGACCAGAATTCCGGCCATCGTCGCAACGACCCGACCAAGGAACGACACCAACGCGACGGCCTGCCTTTCACTATCGAGAACCGTATGTCCGAATGACTCTAACCGGTCGGCAATCGGATTTGATCTTGGCGCAGGCGCATCCTGCTGGTCCATGTTGGCGCGCACGGTTTCGAGGAGTTGGGTCTGTGCCTCGGTCGCGCCGTCGATGCCGATTTCGCCACCCTGCGCCGATCCGCGCCGCTGGGCTTCGATCAGAAACCACGCGCCGGCGGTATCCATCCTGGTCAAATTGCGGATGTCGATGGCCGTCGCATCGCTTGCCAACCTGAAGGCATTTTCGCGATCCAGCCCCGCCATGACGTCGATGTTCAGCGGGCCACTCAGCACAAGACGGTTCTCCGAAATGCGCATGTCGATTTCATCGACGATGGTTTCTGGCGCTGGCGTCGGGCGGTTTTGCATCCGATCCGAATACGGGTTCCGGCCTGACCATTCAACCGTTTCTGCGCGCCCTTCCGACGACCGTTCGCCGCCGTTAAGGTGCCATGTCAGGGCCGTGTCGCCCATTGGGCGCATTGACCCGACCGGATGTGCGATGGCACCGGCCCGATATGCGCTGCGTGACGATATCGCGCCGACTTTTGGCGGACCGAAACACATGGTTTGCAGATTTGATCTTCAAAAAGCCTGCACCGGCGCTTATCTGGTTTGCACGGCATTAAGGGACACTTCATATGGAAATCGAGGGTATCGTGACCAATTTTCTGGGACAAAACCTTTTTCTGCTGCTTTTGGCGGCATTCATCATCATCACGATCATGGCCGGTGTCCGCATCGTGCCGCAAAGCCAGAAGTTCGTCGTCGAACGGCTGGGGCGCCTGCGAGCAGTCCTTGGACCGGGCATCAACTTTATCGTGCCGTTTCTGGACCGGGTGGCGCATCGCATTTCAATTCTTGAGCGCCAGTTGCCCGCAATGACGCAGGATGCGATCACGTCGGACAACGTGCTGGTGCAGGTTGAGACTTCGGTTTTCTACCGGATCATCGAACCGGAAAAGACGGTCTATCGGATCCGCGATGTCGATGCCGCAATCGCGACGACTGTCGCCGGGATCGTGCGGTCTGAAATTGGCCGGATGGAGCTGGATCAGGTGCAGGCGAACCGTTCCAGCCTGATCAACGCGGTGCGTGAACAGGTTGCCAATCAGGTCGACGATTGGGGGATCGAGGTGACGCGGGCCGAAATCCTTGACGTCAATCTGGATCAGGCGACGCGTGCGGCAATGTTGCAGCAGTTGAACGCAGAACGGGCACGCCGCGCGCAGGTGACCGAAGCCGAGGGGAAAAAGCGGGCGGTCGAACTGTCGGCTGATGCTGAATTGTATGCCGCCGAACAGGTCGCCAAGGCGCGCCGGATCACTGCAGACGCCGAGGCCTATGCGACCAGCGTCGTGGCCGTCGCAATCAAGGAAAATGGTCTGGAGGCCGCGCAATATCAGGTCGCGCTGAAACAGGTCGAGGCGCTGAATGCGCTGGGCAATGGTGCGGGCAAACAGACGATCATCCTGCCCGCCAGCGCGCTTGAGGCGTTCGGCGATGCGTTCAAACTGTTGAAGGGAAAAGTCTGATGACCGAACCGTTGTGGCAGTTGTGGTGGGTCTGGATGTCGGCGGCACTGGTGATGGTGACGCTCGAGGTGCTGGTGCCCGGCTACATCTTTCTTGGTTTTGCGATCGGGGCTTTTGTGCTGGGTCTGGCGTTACTGCTGGGCCTTGGCGGACTTGGCCTGCCGATCTCGCTGGTGATATTTGCGGTGCTGTCACTGCTGGCCTATCTGGGCCTGCGCCGGGTCTTTGGCCTGAAAGAAGGTCAGGTGAAAATCTGGCATCGCGACGTCAACGACTGACGTTCACCAAGCCGAAAAAAACCCGGTGACAAACGTAGAGTTTGCACCGGGCTAGTTGTAGCAGGTCTTGGGATGTGGTCGGGCGGGGACAGATGCCAGTCCACGAACCTGCGGGGGAATTTCGTCAGTGAATCACCGGGCTGTCGGACATCCGCAGTGCCTGTTGTTGCAGTTGCGCGATCACCTGTGGTGCGTCCATTGATGCGGGACCGGTAACGGCGCAGGGATAACGGAACGTCGTATTGTGGTGGGCGACGTCAACCCGCGCTTCGAACGCGCCGGATTTGGCGTTGTAATGGACAGTGCCGATCTTGATCGTCTGCATGGTCAGGTCCTTTGTTCACCTTGGTCGCTTGAAGAATAAACGATGCAGGTGACAAATTAGTTCCCGAGTGGTGCAAAATTTGGGCAGGAATACGATTTTGGCGAGATTTACAGGTTTGGCCGATCCGCCTGCGGCGCGGTCATTTCCGCCCTGATCGCCAGGACGGCGGCCAATGGGTCGG
The DNA here is from genome assembly GCA_037969545.1 of Paracoccaceae bacterium. Lineage (GTDB taxonomy): Bacteria > Pseudomonadota > Alphaproteobacteria > Rhodobacterales > Rhodobacteraceae > JBBKXP01. Next base: position 3,034 of record JBBKXP010000075.1, read on the forward strand.
CGGCTTGCCAGATCGGCCGCCCGACGACCACGTGATCGGCGCCGTTCGCAATCGCCTGAGCCGGTGTCATCACCCGCTTCTGGTCGCCAAGGTCGGCGCCGGCAGGCCGCACGCCCGGCGTGACGATCAGTTTGCCTGACGCCTCGGGCAGGGCGCGGATCATGGCGGCCTCGTGCGGTGAACAGATCACGCCGTCGGCCCCGGCAGCCAGGGCGAGCGCGGCCCGTTCCTGCACGATATCGGCCAGATCGCCGGGTTTGATGAGTCCGGCATCCAGATCGGCGCGATCCAGCGAGGTCAGGATGGTCACGGCGAGGATCTTCATGTCAGATCCGGCAGCACCGTCGCGCGCCGCCCGCACCACATGCGGGTCGCCATGCACCGTCAGCAGATCAAGGTCGAACTGTGCGACGCCGCGCACTGCCGCCGTCACCGTCGCGCCGATGTCAAAGAATTTCATGTCGAGGAAAATGCGCTTGCCCATCGTGGATTTCAATTCGTTGGCCAGTCCCAGTCCGCCACCGGTCAGCATTCCCAATCCGATCTTGTAAAAGCTGACCGTGTCGCCAAGCGTTCCGGCCAGTTTCAGCCCCGCCAACACATCGGGCACGTCTAGGGCAACGATCAGGCGGTCGTCGGCGGACATGGCGCGGATCCTTTCGATCGGGTGGGGTCGGTTTGGGTCGTGCCTGCCGGGCTGTCAAGCCTCGGCGGCTCGCAAAAACGTTGCCTCTTTTGCCCGAACGCCGGTACAGGTCCATCGTGGATTTCAGTGCAGAACGATTTGCGGCACAGACCATCCGCCGATCTTGCATTGGGTGATTTCTGTCCCCATTTGGGAGACGAGGCCCAACCGGGGTGTGCCGCTGCTGCGGGCGCTGCTGATCCGGGTGCTTGAGAAAAGGAGAATCCCATGAACCTTGAAAAGTTCACCGAACGCTCGCGCGGTTTCGTGCAGGCGGCCCAGACCATCGCGATGCGCGAAAGCCATCAGCGTTTGACCCCCGAACATCTGCTCAAGGCCCTGATGGACGACGATCAGGGGCTGGCCGCCAATCTGATCAACGCCTCTGGTGGCGATGCCGTGCGTGTGCGTGAGGCGGTCGATCTGGCAGTGTCCAAACAGGCCAAGGTTGGCGGCGGCGATGGCCAGGTTTATATGGACAGCCTGACCGGCAAGGTGCTGGACGAGGCCGAGACGCTGGCGAAAAAGGCTGGCGACAGCTTTGTCCCGGTCGAACGGATGCTGATGGCTTTGGCGATGGTGAAATCCAAGTCCAAAGATGCGCTGGACGCGGGCAAGGTCACGCCGCAGACGCTGAATTCGGCGATCAACGATATTCGCAAGGGGCGCACGGCGGATTCCGCCAGTGCCGAGGACGGCTATGACGCCCTCAAGAAATATGCCCGCGACCTGACCGAGGCCGCCGAGCAAGGCAAGATCGACCCGATCATCGGACGTGACGAGGAAATCCGCCGGTCGATGCAGGTGCTTTCGCGGCGCACCAAGAACAACCCGGTCTTGATCGGCGAGCCCGGCGTCGGCAAGACGGCGATTGCCGAGGGCCTCGCGCTGCGGATCGTCAGCGGTGACGTGCCTGAATCCCTGCGCAACAAGCGGCTGATGGCGCTCGACATGGGTGCCCTGATCGCAGGCGCCAAG
>JBBKXP010000076.1:0-5404 GCA_037969545.1 Paracoccaceae bacterium
CCGCCGGGGGCGGGGGCGTCAACGGGGAAGTGGCGGCGTAGATCGCGTATAGAAGGTGTATAGAAATCGTATGGCAGTCGCGAGGGCCTCAGCGGGCGGCAACTGATCGGTGTCGCAGAGGTCGGTCCGAGTCGCGCCGGGATGGGCGGCGCGGACGGCGTTGGACTGAGTCATGGCGCAATCATGTCCGAGAAACCGGGCGCTTGCCCAAGACTAGCCGGGATTGCGGGCGGTGACATAGTTGATCGTGGCCGGGATCCGCAGGCCCTCATCTGTGTCGTAGGCGGCAAAGCGTTCGACCACGCCGTGGGCGATGGCCTCACGGTCGGCGTCGGTGCCGTTGAAATGCCGGATCGCCCGCGTCGCCGGTCCCACAAAGGTGGCAAGGTTGGCGGCATCGGCGCGGGTTCCGGACGGAGTCAGGGCGACCGAGGTGACATTGACGCGGATGTCGGCAAACCCGGCATCGGTCAGAGTTTGGCGGACACGGGTTGGGTTGCGGAACGCAAACGGGCCGGGTTCGTCGGGGTCGACCGGCGGGGGTGCGCCCAACTGTGCCTTGGCGGCCAGCGCCGGGATCGTGAACCACGGATTGACATCGGGCGCCGCCCAGGCGGCGAATGTCACGGCGGCACCGGGGCAGAGTGCAGCCCGGATGTTGCGGAAAGCCCCGACCGGATCGGCAAAGAACATCACGCCAAAGCGCGAGATCACGCGATCATAGCTTTCGGGGACAAAAGGGTGATCCGCTGCATCGGCCAGCAGAAAGGCCACTTGCGGCAAGTCGCCCGCGCGGCTGCGGGCATGGTCCAGCATCGGCGCAGCAATATCCAGCCCGCAGACATGCCCGCTGAGCCCGACGAACTGTCCGGCCTGCACCGTGCTGGCCCCGGTCCCGCAACCGATATCCAGCACCCGGTCGCCGGCTTGCAACCCCGCCCGCGTCAGCACCCCGTCCAGCACCGGCTGCATCAGCCCATCAAGCTGCGCCTGCAAGCGGACCCAGGACTGGCCCGACGGACCGCTCCAGAATTCTTGCTGGTCGGTGTTGTCGCTCATCAGCCTGCCTTCCAGTCGGATCGGGTCAATCGGTATACTTTCCAAAGGGCCGGGCCGCCTGACAAGTCCAATGTCCTGTCTGCCACAAACTGCGCCCCAAGTTTCGCCGTCGCCTTTTGCGACCGGATGTTGGTCGGGCCAATATGGAACCAGACCTCGGGGAAGGTGTCGAATGCATGGTTCAGCATCAGGGTTTTCAACGCCCGGTTAGTCGACCCGCCCCAGTGGGCGCAGTGCAGAAACGTGAACCCGATCGCAATGGTCCCCGGTCTGTCAGGCGCGGTATAATAGCGCGAACAGCCGATGGTGGTGTCAGTCATGCGGTTGATCACGATCAATGTCGTGGCGCTGGCCAGCAAGCTGGCGAAGTAGGGCTGAAACACGTCAGGTTTGTAACGGTCTTTCGCCGGATGCCCGGCCCATGTCGCGGGGTCGCTGGCGGCGGCGTAAAGCGCGGCATGGTCATCGGCTTGCAGTGGTCGCAACTTCAGTTCGGGCCCCTGCAGCGTCGGCTGGGGATCAAATCCGGCTGGGATCACGCCCGCGCCCGCCGCCTGCGACCGTTTTCGCCACCGCCCGACGAGGTGTTGAAGTTCAGGTCGGGCAGAGTGACGATGCTACTGAGGTGGGGAAATGGATCCGACGCATGCGGTATCGCGCTGGCGGCGACAAAGTGTTCCTGAAAGCGCGGCTCGATCGCGGTTTCGACCTTGTGGATTTCGCGCACCGTCGCCTCGATCTGGGTGCGGGCGGCGACGGAACACAGTGCAATCCGTGCGCCGGTCCCGGCGGCGTTACCCGCCGAAAACACCTTGTCGAGCGGCACGTCAGGGATCATCCCCAGCACCATCGCGTGTTTGGCGCTGATATGCGCCCCGAATGCGCCCGCCAGCACCACCCGATCGACATGATCGACGCCCATCTCGTCCATCAACAGCCGCGCCCCGGCATATAGGGCGGCTTTGGCCAGCTGGATCGCGCGGATGTCGCCCTGCGTCACGGTGATCAGAGGCCCCCCATTGGCGGTGCCATCGTGCAGAAGATAACTGTTGGTGCGCCCCGTCAGCACGCAACGCGCCGTCCCTGTCTGTTCGGCGGACCCGATCAGCCCGCGTGCATCCATCAGACCGGCCATGCGCAGCTCGGCCACGGCCTCGATAATGCCTGATCCGCAGATGCCAGTGATGCCGCTTGCGGCGGTGGCGCTGGCGAAATCGGGATCGGTCGACCACAGGTCGCTGCCGATCACTTTGAATCGTGGTTCCTTGGTGCCTGCGTCGATTTCCACCCGTTCGATGGCACCGGGCGCGGCGCGTTGGCCCGAGCTGATTTGCGCCCCCTCGAACGCCGGGCCGGTGGGCGACGAACAGGCCAGCACACGGGTCTTGTTGCCCAGCAGGAGTTCGGCGTTGGTGCCGACATCGACGATCAGCACCATGTCGTCGGATTGCCCCGGCTGTTCAGACAGGGCGACAGCGGCGGCATCGGCGCCGACGTGACCGGCGATGCAGGGCAGGATGAACACGCGGGCAGCAGGGTTCATCGCGTCAAGGTTCAGATCGGTAGCGTCGAGCGAGATCGAATTGGATGTGGCGAGCGCGAACGGGGCCTGCCCCAGTTCGACCGGGTCGATCCCGAGCAGCAGGTGGTGCATCCCCGGATTGCAGACGAACACGACCTCGACGATCTGGGTCGGTGCGATGTCGGCCTCGGCGGCCAGTGACCGCGCCAGATCGTTGATCGCGGCGCGCACGGCGGCGGTCATTTCGACGTCGCCGCCGGGGTTCATCATCGCGTAAGAAACCCGGCTCATCAGGTCTTCGCCGAACCGGATTTGCGGGTTCATCACCCCGGCACTGGCCTTGACCGTGCCGTTCCTGAGGTCGGTCAGATGGGCCGCGATGGTGGTCGACCCGAGGTCGATGGCGAGGCCGAAAATGCGCCCCTCGTGAAAGCCCGGAAAGATGTCGAGCAGACGGTGTGCACTGTCGCGGTGCCCCTTGTTGAGCGCCACGGTGACGTGCCATTGGCCCTTGCGCAGGGCCGGCTGCAACTTGCGCAGCACCGAGAGCGGCGCTTTGATCTTGTCAACGCCCCATTGCGTCTTGAGCGCGTCGGCAAGCCGTTCAAGGTCGCCTGAGGGTTCGTGCATGTCGGGTTCCTGCACGTCGACGAAGTAGAGCTTTGTCGCCGGATCCATGACGATCGTCCGCTCGCTCGCTGCTTTGCGCACGACCTGCCGGTGGACCTGGGATTCGGGCGGCACGTCGATTACGACATCGCTTTGAACTGTCGCCTGGCAACCCAGTCGGCGGCCCTTGGGCAGACCACGGATGCTGTCATAACGTTCTTCGACACTGTTCCAGGCCGACAGGGCGTCTTTGGCAACGGTGACACCGTGTTTGGGGAATGCGCCGAAGGCAGGCGAGATCTGGCATTTCGAACAGATGCCGCGCCCGCCGCAGACCGAATCGAGATCGACCCCAAGCTGGCGCGCCGCCGTCAGGATCGGCGTGCCAGTCGGGAAATGCCCCCGTTTGCCCGAAGGGGTGAAGATCACAAGTGGGTCGGTGGTCATGCCTGCGGCCTTGTTTTTCGCGTGTTGCCGGGAAGATAGAGGAAAAGCAGGCAGGCGAAAGGGCGAAGGCGTCATCCGGCGATGCCTTAGCGGCATTGGCGTTGATCTGACGGTGTCTCTCAGATGAAAGCCACCATTTTGGCAGGCACCGGGGCGCGAGAATTTTCGGCCAAATGAAGCGGCGAGGGGGAATTGTCGCCGTGGACCCTTTCGCACATCGGGTATCCGTGCAATAGCGACGTGCCAAATGAAGTGTTCCAGGGAGCTGCCCCAATGGAGATTCGTGAGGCCCTCACGTTTGATGACGTTCTGCTGGTTCCAGCGGCCTCGTCGGTACTGCCGTCAACCGCCGATACCCGCACCCGCGTGACCCGGAACATCGCGATGAACATCCCGCTCATGTCCAGCGCGATGGACACCGTCACCGAAAGCCGCATGGCGATCGCGATGGCGCAGGCGGGCGGGATCGGCGTCATTCACCGCAATCTGGACATCGAGACGCAGGCCAAGGAAATCCGCGACGTCAAGCGGTTTATCTCGGGCATCGTCTATAGTCCGATCACGCTGACCCCCGATCAGACGCTGGCAGATGCCAAGGCGCTGATGGAACGCTACCGCGTCACCGGCTTTCCGGTCGTCGGGCAGAACGGAGTGGTTGTTGGCATCGTCACCAACCGCGACATGCGGTTCGCCCAGGATGACGCGACGCCGATCAAGGTCATGATGACATCCGACAATCTGGCGATGCTGACCGAACCCGCCGATCTGGACGAGGCCCGCAGCCTGATGCAGGCGCGGCGGATCGAAAAGTTGCTGATCACCGACGGCAAGGGCAAGCTGACCGGGCTATTGACGTTGAAGGACAGCGAACAGGCGGTCCTCAATCCGCAGGCCTGCAAGGATGAGTTGGGCCGGTTGCGGGTTGCCGCCGCCTCGACCGTGGGCGATGCCGGATTCGAGCGCTCGCAAGCACTGGTCGATGCCGGGGTCGACATGATCGTGATCGACACCGCACACGGCCATTCCGAAGGCGTCGCCCGCGCCGTCGAGCGCGCCAAGATGCTGTCAAACGCGGTGCAGGTCGTGGCGGGAAATGTCGCAACCGCTTCTGGCACCCGCGCCCTGATCGACGCCGGTGCCGATGCGGTCAAGGTCGGCATCGGGCCAGGGTCGATCTGCACCACACGGATGGTCGCCGGCGTCGGGGTGCCGCAGTTGAGCGCGATCATCGATGCGGCCTCGGGTGCCGGCGATGTGCCGGTGATCGCGGACGGCGGTATCAAGTTTTCCGGCGATTTTGCAAAGGCAATCGCAGCGGGCGCCTCTTGCGCCATGGTCGGCAGCATGATCGCGGGCACCGATGAAAGCCCCGGCGAGGTGATCCTGTATCAGGGCCGCAGTTTCAAAAGCTATCGCGGTATGGGGAGTCTTGGCGCGATGGCCCGCGGCTCTGCCGATCGCTATTTCCAGATGGACGCGGCCAGCGACAAGCTGGTTCCCGAAGGGATCGAGGGCCAAGTGCCCTACAAGGGATCAGCCCACGCCGTCATCCATCAACTGGTCGGCGGATTGCGCGCAGCAATGGGGTATACCGGGTGTGCGACGATCGAAGAAATGCGCCGCAACTGCACCTTTGTCAGAATCACCGGCGCGGGTCTGCGCGAAAGCCATGTGCATGACGTGCAGATCACCCGCGAAAGCCCGAATTACCGGGTCGGCTGATGCCCTGTGGTGTTAGCAATCATTTTGCACTTTCGACGCTGATCG
>JBBKXP010000077.1:0-6772 GCA_037969545.1 Paracoccaceae bacterium
GTAGGGAGTAGCGGGGGTCTGGCAAGTGGCCGGTCCAGTCATCGGCAAAGACCCGCGCATAGCCGGATCGGCGGGCGCGACGATTTCGCCAACTTGCGCCTTCACAGACCCGATTATTCACGTTTCAGAAGTCGAGGTGTTCGACGTTCAGGGCGTTGGTCTGAATGAACTCGCGCCGCGGTTCCACATCGTCCCCCATCAGTTTGGTGAACAGATCGTCGGCTTCGGCCAGATCATCGACCCGGACCTGCAACAGCGTGCGCGCATCCGGGTCCAGCGTGGTCTCCCACAACTGGCCGGGGTTCATTTCGCCCAAGCCCTTGTAGCGCTGCAATGACAGGCCGCGTTCGCCTTCCTCGAGGATTGCTTTGAGCAGGTCCAGCGGGCCATGGATCGCCTGTGTGCGGTCCTTGCGGATCAGCGTCGCGGGCAGGTCGTAGACATCCTGCAGGGCGCGGGTGAAACTGCCGGTCTTGCGCGCCTCGCCGGACCGCAGCATCGGCCCGTCCATCGTGCGCACTTCTTCGACGCCGCGCAGGATCCGCGCCAGCCTGATGCCGTGATCCTGGGTGATCCGGCCGCGCCAGCCGCGTTCCCATTCCAGCGCGATCTGATCGAGCCGTTTGGCGACCTTGTCGGCGACGCCCTGCAGATCGGCCTCTACCGCGCCCTGAACAAAGGCCCCGGCGATCGCCGCCTGTTCAAGGATGTGACGCGGGTAATGGGTCGGGAAGGCATCGAGCACCCGGCGCAGTTGCCGTGCCTCTTCGACCACGCGCAGCAGGTCCTGGCCGGTGATCTCTTCGCCGTTGCCTTGCCGCAGGATCGCGCCTTCGGCACCCTGCTGGATCAGGTATTCATCCAGCGCCGCCTGATCCTTGAGGTAAACCTCGGACTTGCCACGCGCCACCTTGTACAGCGGCGGCTGCGCGATATACAGGAACCCGCCCTCGATCAGTTGCGGCATCTGCCGGAAAAAGAACGTCAGCAACAGGGTGCGGATGTGCGCCCCGTCGACATCTGCGTCGGTCATGATGACGATCTTGTGGTAGCGCAGTTTGCTGATATCGAACTCGTCGCGCCCGATGCCGGTGCCCAACGCCATGACAAGGTTGCCGATTTCCTGCGACCCCAGCATCCGGTCAAAGCGGGCCCGCTCGACGTTCAGGATTTTCCCGCGAAGCGGCAGGACGGCTTGGGTCAGCCGGTCCCGCCCGGTCTGCGCCGAGCCACCGGCAGAGTCGCCCTCGACCAGAAACACTTCGGTTTTCGAGGGGTCTTTTTCGCTGCAGTCCTTCAGCTTGCCGGCCAGAAAGTTGACATCCATCGCGGTCTTGCGCCGGGTCAGGTCGCGGGCCTTGCGCGCCGCCTCGCGGGCCAATGCGGCCTCGACGATCTTGCCGACGATGATCTTGGCGTTGGCCGGGTTTTCCTCGAACCATTCGCCCAGCTTTTCGTTCATCAGGTTTTCGACCGCCGGGCGAACCTCGGAGCTGACAAGTTTATCTTTGGTCTGGCTGGAAAACTTGGGGTCTGGCACCTTGACCGAAAGCACGCAGGTCAGCCCCTCGCGGGCATCATCGCCGGTGAAACTGATCTTTTCCTTTTTCGCGATCCCGCTGGTCTGGGCGTAATTGTTGATCGTCCGGGTCAGGGCAGCACGGAATCCGGCCATATGCGAACCGCCATCGCGTTGCGGAATGTTATTGGTAAACGGCAGCACCATCTCGTTGTAGCTGTCGTTCCACCACATCGCGACCTCGACCCCGATGTCGTCGCGCTCGCCCTTGATATAGATCGGTTCGGGCAGGATCGAATGTTTTGAGCGGTCAAGATACTTGACGAATTCCTTGACCCCGCCTTCGTAGAACAGCTCGGTATTCAGCGGTTCGGCGGGGCGCTCGTCAGTCAGCAGAATCCGCACACCCGAGTTCAGGAAGGCCAGTTCACGCAGCCGCTTTTCCAGTGTGTGGAAATCGTAATCAAGGTTGCTGAAGGTCTTGGTCGAGGCCAGAAACCGCACCTCGGTCCCCTTCTTGCCATCGGCGGGGCCTGTGACCTCGAGCGGGGCGACCGTCACGCTGTCCTCGAACCGGACGTAATGCGCCTTGCCATTACGCCAGATCCGCAGTTCCAGCCAGTCCGACAGGGCGTTGACCACGGAAATCCCGACGCCGTGCAACCCGCCCGACACCTTGTAGGAATTCTGGTCGAACTTGCCGCCGGCGTGCAGCTGGGTCATGATCACCTCGGCCGCCGACATGCCTTCTTCCTTGTGCATGTCGACCGGGATGCCGCGCCCGTTGTCGCCCACCGAAACCGAATTGTCGGCATGGATTTTCACGTAAACATGGTCTGCGTGACCGGCCAAAGCCTCGTCGATCCCGTTGTCCACGGCCTCGTAGACCATATGGTGCAGACCCGACCCATCGTCGGTGTCACCGATATACATGCCCGGACGCTTGCGGACAGCATCCAACCCCTTGAGAACCTTGATTGAATCGGCGCCATAGGCGAGGTTGTCGGCGGCTTCGTCGGACATGTGGTATTTCCCGTGATTTCAGGCCCGATTTATACGTTTTCTGGGGGGGGATGTCACGCGCTTGCGCTATATTTTGTGTCAGATCAGCGGCAGGATCAGGCCGACACAGATCAGCAGCCCGCCGGCGGTGTAATTCATCCGCCGCACCGCCTTTGGCGACTTCAACAGCGCCCGCGCCCGGTCGACCGACAAGGCCAGCAAAAGGTTCCCCACCAGCGGAATGACCATCGACACGGCGCAGATCGCGGCGATGTCCCAGCCGGTCAGATGCCGGACGTCAAAGAACCCCGGCAACATCCCCATATAGAACAGGATCGCCTTGGGGTTGCCGACGATCACCGCGACCCCGGCCATGAACCCGGCCAGCCGCCCCGGTCTGGTCAGCCGGCTATTGGCCCCCAAGGGCTCGCCCGCCGAACGGATCACCAGCGCCCCCATGATCAGGAACGTCAGTGCCGCCACGTATTGCATCAGGTGCAGGAAATCGCCGTAGACCGACAGGATCCAGCTGACCCCGAGGATGGCAAGGAAGGGCCAGATAAGATCGCCCAGCGTCACCCCCACGGCCAAGGGCCATGCGGCGGCGAACCCGCCTGACAGGGCACGGGCCAGAAGCGCCACCCAGACCGGGCCGGGGGTAAGGAACAGCAGCAGGATGCCAAAAGCATAGAACGCCAGATCGGCGGCGGAAATCGTCATGGCGTCAGTCCGTGGGCAGGGTCAGGCTGCCGTCGTCATTCAGTGGCCAAAAGGGATTATGCGCCAGTTCCCAGACATGCCCGTCCGGGTCGGCGTAATAGCCCGAATAGCCGCCCCAGAACACCTTTTCAGGGGTTTTGAGCGCCGTGGCCCCGCAGGCAATGGCATGGGCATAGGCCGCGTCCACCTCCGCCTCGGTCCCGAAGTTCTGCGCCAGCGTCATCGCCCCGGTGCCCAGTGGCGCGGTCGGCCGCCCCTGATCCTTGGCCAATTCACCCAGCGGAAACAGACCGAGGACGGCCCCGTGCATCTGGTAGAACACGACGCCTTCGGTGCGTTCGGTATGAGTCCAGCCGAGGGCGTCATAAAACGCCTTTGCCCGCTCCAGATTGGCGACGCCAAGGGTGATCAGGGTGACGCGTTGCGGGGTCATTGTTTGCTCCAGTCAGTTGCGGCCTGTGCGGCGTTGCGCAGCCAGATGGCATCGAAACCGGCGGTGACGCGATAGCCCTTGGCATAGGCGGCCAGCGCGGCATCACGGGTCAAGGCGACCTGCCCCAGCGGGATGTTGGCGGCCTTGGCGGCAGTTTCGATCCGGGCAACGGCGGTTAGAAAATCGGGGTGGTCGAACTTGCCCATCAGCCCAAGGTCTGTGGAAAGATCGAATTGTGCCGGGATCAGCAGGTCGATCCCCGGCACCGCGCAGATCGCGTCGATGTTGTCCACCGCGTCGCGGGTTTCGATCAGCAGGCAACAGACCAGATGCGGCGCGATGTCCGCGACATAGCCCATGAGGGTCGTGTTCCACCGCGATTGGGCGACGAAGGGACCAAAGCCGCGGTTGCCATCCGGCGGATAGCGCATGGACGCCACCGCGCGGGCCGCGTCATCGGCGCTGCGGATCATCGGAAACATGATCCCCTCGGCCCCCATGTCCAGCGCCCGTTTCACATGATCGGCACGGTTTTCGACGACCCGCACAAAGGGCGCGCAATCGGTGATTGCCGTCGCCGCGATCATCGCCTGTGCGGCGGCGTAATCAATCGCCCCATGCTCCATGTCGATGATCACCCCGTCTGCCCCCGCCGCCGCCATCGCCTGCGGAATGATCGCCGACGGGATGGTGCAGATGTGCAGTGTCATGCGGGCGTCTGGGCGGGCGAGCTTGGTTTTGAAGCTGGGCATCTATTCCATCCGTACAGTCGATGTGCCGTTGTCGTCACTCACGGCCATGTTCTGCGCCCTTTCCCCAAGTTCCGCAAACAGTTCCGGCCCGGTGCCGGTCATCCAGGCCTGTGCCCCCAGGGCGCAAATCTCGCTATACAGTGCGGCGCGGCGGTTGGCGTCCAGATGCGCCGCCACCTCGTCCAGCAGCAGGATCGGCGGCGCCCCGAAATCGCGGGCGAGCGCGCGGGCGTTGGCCAGGATCAGGGCAATCAGCAGGGCTTTTTGTTCGCCGGTGGAACAGTCCTTGGCGGCAATCCCTTTGGCGGCAAAGGTCGCGGTCAGATCGCTGCGATGCGGCCCGATCAGGGTGCGCCCGGCGGACAGATCGCGGGCGCGGTTGTCGGCATACGCGGCGCGCAGATTGTCCGCCGTGTCGGGCATCGGCGTTTCAGGCGCGATCAGCGCAAGGTCGGCCACCGGAAAGGCCGTCGTCGCATCGGCCTGTGCAGAGATGAGTTGCGCAATGGCCATCCGCCGGTTGGCGTGAATCTGCGCCCCGGCCTCGGCCATTTGCGACTCGAGCACACCATACCAATGGGCATCGCGGACCATGTCTTTCAGCAGCCGGTTGCGTTCGCGCATCGCCTTGTCGTAGGTCAGCACTGCCTCGGAATGGCCGGGTTCAAAGCTGAGCGTCATACGGTCAAGAAAACGCCGCCGCCCGTCCGCGCCTTCGATCCAAAGGCGGTCCATCGCCGGCACCAACCACAGGATGCGGGCGATCCGGCCCAAGGCAACCTGCGTCGCCGCCTTGTCGTCGATCCTGACCTGACGCGGCTGGCCGGGTTCGGCGGCTGTTTCGACCTCGTGGATCTGGTGCAAGGATTGCAGGACGGTTGAGACCTTCCAGCCCAGCGATTCAGGGCGGCGGATCAGGTCGTCGGTGGCCGCCCGGCGCAACCCGCGACCGGGCGACAGCAGGGAAACCGCCTCGAGGATGTTGGTCTTGCCCGCACCGTTCGGGCCGTGGATCGCGATGGGACGACCGTCAAGGTCTAGAACGGCGCGCTTGTGCGACCGGAAATGCGAAACTGAAAGTCTCTCAACGAAAAGGCCGCTCATTCCGCGCGGCCTTCCTTTTCGCTTTGCAATAACAACTCCCGCCGGAGGCACGATTTTTCGCGAAAGATCGTCACCCTAAACCCGCATCGGCATCACGACATAGACCGCCGAGGTGTCGTTGCCTTCGCGCATCAGGGTCGGGTCGCCGGACGAATTGAACATGAACACGGCATTTTCGCGGTCCACCTGACTGGCGATTTCCAGCAGGTACTTGGCGTTGAACCCGATCTCGAGCCGCTCGTCGCTGTAGGCGACAGTCAATTCTTCCTCGGCGTTCCCGCTGTCTGGCGCGTTGACCGACAGCACCAGCTTGTCCTGATCCAGCGACAGCTTGACGGCACGCGAGCGTTCCGAACTGACGGTGGCGACCCGGTCGACCGCACGGGCGAAATCGGCGGCGTCCACCTCCATCTTGCGGGTGTTGCCCTGCGGGATGACCCGGGTGTAATCGGGGAAGGTGCCGTCGATAACCTTGGACGTGAGCGTGATGTCGGGCGTTGCGAACCGCACCTTGGTTTCGCTGACCGACACCGCGACATCCATGTCGTCATCGTCAAGTAGCTTGCGCAATTCGCCCACAGTTTTGCGCGGCACGATCACCCCGGCCATGTCGGCGGCCCCGTCCGGCAGCGGCGCGTCGATCCGGGCCAGCCGGTGGCCATCGGTGGCGACACAGCGCAACACCTTGCCGCCTTCGCCGTCAGCGATGTGCATATAGACGCCATTCAGGTAATAACGGGTTTCCTCGGTCGAAATGGCAAACTTTGACTTGTCGAACAGGCGGCGCAGGATCGGCGCCTTGCAAGAGAAGTTCGCCGCGTAGTCCGACGAGGCCATGACCGGGAAATCTTCCTTGGGCAGGGTGGCGAGCGAGAAATTCGACCGCCCCGCGTCAATCGTCAGCCGCCCTGTGGCGCTGTCAGCCGTCAACGTCACCAATGATCCATCGGGCAGTTTGCGCACGATCTCGTTCAGCGTCACGGCGCTGACCGTGGTCGCCCCGGCGCGCTCGAGGTTGGCGGGGGCTTTGTCCACCACCTCGATGTCGAGGTCGGTGGCGCGAAACTGCAGGCTGTCGCCCTCGGCTTCGATCAGGACATTGGCGAGAATCGGGATCGTGTTGCGCCGTTCGACGACCGATTGCGCCTGTGCCACGGCCTTGAGCAATGCGCCGCGTTCGATGCTGAGTTTCATATCCCTCGCCTTGTCTTTTCCGGTTCTCGCTGCCGGGACTGTGAAACT
>JBBKXP010000078.1:0-3458 GCA_037969545.1 Paracoccaceae bacterium
TCGCAGATTTTGCCGACTTCTTTTCGGAACAACTGTTTGTAGAGCCGCATTCCACGAAACAGCGTGAGGATGTAAGGGCATGGTCAAATGGAACCAATGGGCAAATTTTGGCCGCCTCAATGAAAGCACCATATTCCACTGAATATGAACTGGATGAGGCGGCCTACAAGCGGATCACCTGTCCAATGCTGGTCATTCACGGGCGTTTGGACCCCATCGCGCCGGTTGCGGCATCAGAAAAGATTGCCGAGCTTACCGGCTGCGACATTGCCATCTTTGACGAAGCGGGCCACGCCCCACATGCGCGTTTCCCCGCGCGTGCCAATGCATTGGCGCGCGACTTTCTTTTAAAGAACCTGGAGCCTTTGCAGACTGTCTCTCCCGTAAATCGCCGAGGGGTCAAGGCGCCGAAACGCGCACTCTATCTTTCCTCGCCGATCGGCCTAGGCCATGCCCGCCGCGACATTGCAATCACGCGTGCGTTGCGAAAGCTTCACCCGGACCTGCAAATGGATTGGCTGGCACAAGACCCGGTAACCCTGCTTCTGAACGCTTCTGGCGAAACGATCCATCCCGGCAGCGCGCGACTGGCCAGTGAGACGCAGCATATCGAAGCGGAATCCGGCGAACACGACCTCAACGCCTTCATGGCGATCCGCAACATGGACGAAATACTCATCAAGAATTTCATGGTCTTTCAGGAAGCGGTGGAAGATGGCAACTACGATCTCGTGATTGCCGATGAAGCCTGGGACATTGATCACTACTGGCACGAGCATCCGGATATGAAGCGGGCACAGCTGGCCTGGCTCACTGATTTTGTCGGCTGGGTGCCGATGCCAGAAGGCGGCGCGCGCGAAGCCTTTCTGACTGCTGACTACAATGCTGAAATGATCGGCCATGTGGAGGGCGCGCCCAGCCTGCGGGACAGGGCGGTTTTTGTCGGCAACCCGGACGACATCGTTCCGCTCGGCTTTGGCGCTGATCTTCCGCAGATGCGCGATTGGGTGCCAAAACACTACGACTTTGCCGGATATGTGATTGGCGAACACCCATCGACCTTCGGTGCCCGGGAGGGCCTGCGCGAAACCTTTGGTTATCGCCACGACGAAAAGGTCTGCATTGTCACGGTCGGCGGGTCCGGCGTCGGGGCGCCGCTTATCCGGCGCATATTGCAGGCCTATCCGATTGCAAAGGCCGCCCATCCCGATCTACGGATGATCGTCGTAACCGGTCCGAGGATCGACCCGGCATCGCTTGATGCGCCCAACGGTGTTGAGTTGCGAGCTTTCGTCCCCAACCTTGATCGCCATCTGGCGTGTTGCGATCTCGCACTCGTTCAGGGCGGATTGACGACTTGCATGGAATTGGCCGCATCCGGAACGCCATTCCTGTATTTCCCACTGCGCAATCATTTCGAACAGAATGTGCACGTCGCATACCGCCTGGAGCGGTATGGCGCGGGGCGGAAAATGATATTTGCCGAAAGCGATCCCAACACGATCGCGGCGGCAATAAGTGCTGAACTCAAATCGCCGCGTCGGCCAACACCGGTCGAAGCCGACGGCGCGATACGTGCGGCAAAGATGCTGTCCGAACTGCTTTAAGGACCACAAAGATACCAGTTGAGATTTCGAGGCAGCGCAGACTAAAGACGGCCCCAAAGCCGCAAATCGAGCCGTGTAATGAAGCGCACCCAAATTTCTGGGGGCTTAACAAGGAGCGATACTATGACAGATTGGGAAATCCGCGGACGTGAACTGGTCAATTGCAATTGCGATTTCGGTTGCCCCTGCCAATTCGGGAACTTGCCGAATAAGGGTAACTGCGAGGCCGTCATCGTCTATCAGATTGACGCTGGGCACTATGGCGATGTCAAACTGGATAACCTGCGCGTGGCCGCCGTTTATCACTGGCCCAAGGCAATCCACGAAGGCAACGGCCAGATGCAGCTGATCATCGACCCCGCCGCCAACAAAGCGCAGCGCACGGCGATCGAAAACATCATGACCGGCAAGGACACCGATGAAATGGCGACCATGTGGTTTGTCTACGGTGCCATGAGCCCGACCAAGCACCCGACCCGTATTGCGCCGATCGATGTCACGATGGACATCGAGGGGCGGGTTGGCCGCGCCACTGTAGAAGGCGTTTTCGACGTTGATCTGAAACCTGTCCCGAATATCGTCAGCGGCCTGCCGCATCGGGTCCTGATCAAGCTCCCTAACGGCTTTGAATTCACCGAAGCGGAGATGGCCAGCGGCAGCACGACGATCAAGGGCGGCGCGGTGAGTTTTGCCCCACTCAAGGACTCGCACGGGCATTTCGCCCATCTTCACCTGACCGGAAAAGGTGTCGTTCGCGAACCAGTTACGGCCAGATGACCCGAAAAGGTGTCCTAGAACGGCTTTTGGCCAAGGATCAGGTGATCGTGCTTTGCGCGGTCACCGCCGTTACTCTTGCGGCTGGCCTCTACACCGTTCTGGGCGTCGGAATGCCGATGTCGGCAGTGGAAATGACCGGGATGGCGAGATCAATCGGGGCGCCTATGGACATGGGTGGTGTCAGCGAATGGTCTGTTCCACGGGTACTGCTGATGTTCCTGATGTGGTGGATCATGATGATTGCCATGATGACGCCAAGTGCCGTCCCAACACTGCTTCTCTTCGCCAGCCTGAAGCGCAACGCCAACTCAAACACCGCCAACCCTTGGCCCGCATGGGTCTTTCTTGCTGGATACCTCTGCGCTTGGGCTGGATTCAGTGCACTTTCGGTGTTTCTACAATGGGCGCTTCAAAAAGCCGCGGTCTTTGCCCCGGCAATGATGACGCTGAAGGGGGCTTGGGTGACTGGCGGTTTTCTTGTTCTGGCAGGCGCCTATCAATTGACCCCGCTCAAGAGCGCGTGCCTAAAGCAGTGCCAGTCGCCCGCGCAATTCCTCACGCAACATTGGCGCCCGGGACTTCGGGGGGCTTTCGCGATGGGGTGCCATCATGGGTTGTTCTGCCTCGGTTGCTGCTGGGCACTGATGCTTCTCTTGTTCGTCGGCGGTGTCATGAACCTTTTGTGGATTGCAGGGCTGGCCATATTCGTGGCGATTGAGAAGGTTTCAGCGTCTCGCCCTTGGGTTTCTATGATCTCCGGCGCAGCACTTGTCGCCGCAGGTGTCCTGATTGCGGCAACAAGCCAC
The DNA here is from genome assembly GCA_037969545.1 of Paracoccaceae bacterium. Classification (GTDB taxonomy): domain Bacteria; phylum Pseudomonadota; class Alphaproteobacteria; order Rhodobacterales; family Rhodobacteraceae; genus JBBKXP01. The sequence goes on from JBBKXP010000078.1 coordinate 3,191, forward strand.
TGAAGCTGCGTGGCACATTGGCGGACAACCCAGCGTCATCGCTCGGATTTTAGCCAAATACCCCATCTTTTCTCTGGTAGCGGGGCGGCCATTTGCGGCGGGTGATGTCGACGAATGTCACGTTTCGAGACGTCGGTTGAATATTGACGGTGTGCGACGAAAACCCACAATCTGCCAATTGCTACTGGCTGCCACGTGGCCGCCCCCATCTGAATTGGGCGGGTCAACAATGATCCTCCCCCACTGCACTGGTCCGGCCCTATAGTTA
>JBBKXP010000079.1:0-12299 GCA_037969545.1 Paracoccaceae bacterium
GTTCAGCGGCGACTGGACGATGGATGCCTACCGCGAACAGGCCATCGCGGCGATCCGGCGTCAGGTTGGCGACAAAAAGGTGATCTGCGCGCTGTCAGGCGGCGTCGATTCGTCGGTCACAGCGATCCTCATGCACGAGGCGATCGGCGATCAGTTGACCTGCGTTTTCGTCGATCACGGGTTGTTGCGGCTGGGCGAGGCCGAACAGGTCGTCACGATGTTTCGCGACCACTACAACCTGAACCTGATCCACGCGGATGAATCCGTTCTTTTTCTGGACAGGCTTGACGGCGTCAGCGACCCCGAAACCAAGCGCAAGATCATCGGCGGACTGTTCATCGACGTCTTCCAGAAATACGCAGACGGACTTGAAGGGGCCGAGTTTCTGGCGCAAGGCACGCTTTACCCTGACGTGATCGAAAGCGTGTCGTTTTCCGGCGGCCCTTCGGTCACGATCAAAAGCCACCACAACGTCGGCGGTCTGCCGGAAAAGATGGGCCTGAAACTGGTCGAGCCGCTGCGTGAACTGTTCAAGGACGAGGTCCGCGCGCTGGGCCGCGAACTCGGCCTGCCTGACAGTTTCATCGGGCGGCACCCCTTTCCGGGCCCCGGCCTCGCCATCCGCTGCCCCGGCGAGATCACCCGGGAAAAGCTCGAGATATTGCGCAAGGCCGATGCAGTGTTCATCGACCAGATTCGCCGGCACGGCCTTTACGATGCGATCTGGCAGGCCTTTGTCGCCATCCTGCCGGTGCGCACGGTCGGCGTCATGGGCGACGGGCGGACCTACGATTTCGCTTGTGCGCTGCGGGCTGTCACCTCGGTCGATGGAATGACGGCAGATTATTACCCGTTTTCCCACGATTTCCTTGGCGAAACCGCGACAAGGATCATCAACGAAGTTCAGGGGATCAACCGCGTGACCTATGACATCACGAGCAAACCGCCGGGAACCATTGAGTGGGAGTGATGCGGTGACTGCGCTGCGTCAGCGGTTTCTGTTCCGGCACCGGGATTTTGGTCTTTTCTGGACCGGCATGCTGCTGGTCAACATCGCCGTGCAGGTCGAGGCGGTGACGATCGGCTGGCAGATCTATGGCCTCGCACGGCTGGACCGCAGCATTGAACAAAGCGCCTTTCTGGTCGGGATGGTCGGGCTGGTGCAGTTCCTGCCGCTATTTGCACTGACCCTGTTCGCCGGGCTTCTTGCGGACCGGATGAACCGCAAGACCATCGTTCTGTGCGCGCTTGTCATCGAGGTGATGTGTGTTCTGGGGCTGGTCGCGGTTGCTCTGGAACCGGCCCCGCGCTTTAGCCACATCTTTTTGATCGCGGCCTTCTTCGGCGCGGCACGGGCGTTTCTGTCGCCCGCCGCGTCGGCGCTGACGCCGATGCTGGTGCCGAAATCCGACATGCCGCAGGCGATTTCGCTCAAGTCCCTTTCGTGGCAGGCGGCAGTCATTATTGGTCCGTGGATCGGCGGGCTGCTCTGTGCTGTTTCCGTCGCCGCCGCCTATGGAACAGCCGCCTTTCTTTATGCCGGTGGGATGGCCATCATCATCCTGATCCGCGGCAATACTACGCCGCTGCGCCAGCCCGGCAGCCGGATTCAGCAACTGCGCGAGGGTCTCACCTATACCTGGCACAACAAAATCGTCTTTGGTGCCATCTCGCTTGATCTTTTCGCGGTGCTGCTGGGCGGCGCGACCGCCCTGTTGCCGGCGTTCGCCAGCGACATCCTCAAGGTCGGCCCCGAAGGCTTTGGCATCCTGCGATCCGGCCCGGCGATCGGTGCCACAATCGTCGCCATCTGTCTGGTTCGCTGGCCGCTGACCCAAAAAGCCGGCAAGCGTATGTTCCTGGCCGTTGCGGCATTCGGGGTGGCGACGATCATCTTCGGGCTGTCAAAGAACATGTGGCTGTCGGTTGTGGCATTGGCGGTGCTGGGTGGTGCCGACATGATTTCGGTCTATGTGCGTCAAACACTGGTTCAGATCGTCACGCCAGACCACATGCGCGGGCGGGTATCATCGGTGTCAGGGCTGTTCATCTCCGGGTCAAACGAGCTTGGCGAATTCGAAAGCGGTGTCGTCGCCCGTCTGGTCGGTCCGGTCGGTGCTGCGGTTTTCGGCGGCGTCGGAACGCTGTTCGTGACTGCGGGCTGGTACAAGATGTTTCCGGCGCTGGCCAATGCCGACCGATTGGATGGCGCGGATACGACGACCGTGGTGATCCCGGCGCAATCCCTGACTGCCTCGGCGATCCCGCTGCCATGAGCCCAACCGCGCGCGCCGCGCTCTGGATGATCGGTGCGATCGGGTCGTTCAGCGCGATGGCGGTGGCGGGTCGGGCTGTCAGCCTGACGCTTGATACCTTTGAAATCATGCTGTATCGCAGCCTTGTCGGGATGATTATCGTCCTATTGGTCGGTGGACTGGCCGGAACTCTGGGGCAGGTCAGCCGGCGCCGTTCAGGGTTACAGCTGATCCGCAACCTGACCCATTTCACCGGCCAGAACCTGTGGTTCTATGCCATCACCGTGGCGCCGCTGGCCCAGGTTTTCGCGCTGGAATTCACGACCCCGATCTGGGTGATCCTGTTGTCGCCGCTGATGCTGGGCGAGCCGCTGCGCCGGGTCGCAGTGTTTGCGGCGCTGATTGGTTTTGTCGGCATCCTGATCGTGGCGCGGCCCGACCCCGGCAACATCGGCCCCGGCATCATGCCCGCCGCACTTGCCGCCGTGGCTTTTGCCTTTACCGCGATTTTCACACGCAAGCTGACGCGCACCGAAACGATCACCTGCATCATGTTCTATCTGACCGTGCTGCAGGCCATTTTCGGGCTGATTGCGGCGGGATATGATGGCGATATCGCCCTGCCCTCGGTTGCGAATGCTCCCTGGATCGTGCTGATCGGTTGCGCCGGACTGCTGGCGCATTTCTGCCTGACGACGGCGCTGTCGCTGGCGCCCGCAAGCATCGTCACCCCGATCGATTTCGCCAGATTTCCGGTGATCGCCGTCGTCGGCGCGCTGGTCTACGGCGAAGCGATTGATCCGCTGGTCTTTATTGGCGCGGCGGTGATCTTTGCGGGCAACTGGTTGAATATTGCGCGACGCGCCCGATAGGGGCAATTTTGTGACGTTACGACGCAATGTGCGGCATAACGTAGCGTCAATAATTGACCGATTTCGGCATGTTTCATTAAAACACACGTCAGGGATGAGAACTCAAGCACGAGGGAAGAGAATATGACCAATATCTTAACCACCACAGCGGCCTTGCTGTTGACCGCCAGCACTGCTTCGGCGGTCGGGCTTGACCGCTCTGGCCAATCGATCGGCGCGATCTTTGAAGACGGCGACTATGCCGAACTGTCATTTGGATATGTGATGCCCGAGGTGTCGGGCAACGACGTGGCGGCCTTTGGCGGTTCTGCCAGCGGCAACGTCGCCAACGATTATTCTCAAGTCGGCATGGCCTACAAGCATCAGTATTCCGACGCGTTCTCGGCGGCTGTGATCTTTGATCAGCCTTATGGCGCGGACATTTCCTATCCTGTTGGCGGGTCGGCGGCCCTGGGCGGTACGGTTGCGGATCTGAGCTCGAACGCGGTCAGCGTCATCGGACGCTACGAGTTGCCGAGCAATATCAGCTTTCACGGCGGCTTGCGGGTGCAGTCGATCAAGGCCGACGTAACGCTGGGCGGTCTCGCCTATGCCGGTCTCAACGGTTACAACGTAAAGCTGGATGACAGCACCGGGGCCGGTTATCTGATCGGTGCCGCGTATGAGCGTCCCGATATCGCGCTGCGCGTTGCGCTGACCTATTTCAGCGAGATCGAACACACATTCGACGTCACGGAAAGCTCACCGCTTGGAACAAACGGTTCGACGACCAAGGTGACCACGCCTGCGGCGATCAACCTGGACTTCCAGACCGGGGTTGCCGCCAATACGCTGGTCTTCGGGTCGATCCGCTGGGCCGAATACAGCACGGTAATCCTGTCGCCCGATGACTTCGCCGGCTTGACCGGCGGGTCGTCGCTGACCGATATCGACGACGGTTTCGCCTACACGCTGGGTGTGGGACGCAAGTTTTCGGACGTTTTCTCGGGCCAGGTCAGCGTCGGCTATGACGAAACCGGTGATGACCTTGTCTCACCGCTGGCGCCCACCAACGGCAACTATTCGCTGTCCGTCGGCGGCGCCTATCAGCTGGGCAACGGGGTCGAGCTTTCGGGCGGCATCCGCTATGTCTGGCTGGGCGATGCGATGCCCGAAACCGGCACGCCGGATGTGGCGCGCGCGAATTTCACCGACAACCACGCCGTCGCCATCGGCCTCAAGGTCGCCTACAACTTCTGATCCGAACCACAGATCGCAGCGAAAGCCCCGCCCCTGATCCGGGCGGGGCTTTCCGTTGCGCAGGTTTCGGATTGCGGTAGGGCAGGTCTTGAGATCAGGTCCGCCCATGATGACACAAAAATCCCTCTCGCCCCGCGCATGGGCCGAACTGGCGCTTCTTGCACTGATCTGGGGTGGGTCGTTCCTGTCGATCCGGGTGGCGCTGGACGAGATCGGGCCGCTGACCGTGGTGGCGCACCGGGTCGGCTGGGCGGCGCTGATCCTGTGGGCCTATGTCGCCGTGCGCCGGTTGTCGGTGCCGCGCGACCTGCGCGTCTGGGGCGCGTTTCTGGTGATGGGCCTGCTGAACAACGTGATCCCGTTTTCGCTGATGGCCTGGGGGCAGTTGCATGTCGAGACCGGCCTCACTTCGATCCTCAACGCCGCCACGGCGGTGTTCGGTGTGGTCGCGGCGGCGATCTTTTTCACTGACGAGCATCTGAGTGCGCGCAAGGCGGTCGGCGTCCTGCTGGGGTTTGGCGGTGTGGTGACAGCGATCGGGATTGAGAACCTGGCGACTTTCAACCTGCAGTCGCTGGCGCAACTGGCGATCATCGGCGGCACGGTCAGCTATGCGCTGGCGGTGGTCTGGGCGCGCAAGACGCTGTCGGGGCTGCCGCCGCAGCTTGCCGTTGCGGGGATGCTGACCGGATCAAGCCTGATCATGATCCCCGCCGCTTGGATGATCGAGGGGCCGATCAGCCTGAACCTTGCCCCGCAAACCTATGGGGCGATTGCCTATTTCGCGATATTCGCGACCGCATTGGCCTATCTGCTGTATTACCGGGTGCTGGCGATGGCGGGCAGCGGCAACCTGTCGCTGGTCACCCTGCTGATCCCGCCTGTGGCGATCGTGCTGGGGGCCGTGGTGCTGGGCGAGGCGCTGCCGGTGCGCGCTTATGCGGGTTTTGCCCTTCTGGCGGTGGGTCTGAGCATCCTCAACGGGCGGCTGCCGGGGCACAGGTTTTTCGCCGGGCGCCGATCCTCTTAGATTTTGCTAGAAGATCGGTGCGCCACCCGTTACCCAAAGCCGCATGATTTACGCAAACGCCCGCGACTGGATCGAGGCCCCGCAAAAGCGGGTGCTGCTTTTCGGCATGTCGGGTCTGGGCAAGACACATGTATCCAACATCCTGCGGGCCAATGGCGACTGGTTTCACTATTCGGTCGATTACCGGATCGGCACCCGCTACATGGGCGAGCTGATTGCCGACAATGCCAAGCGCGAGGCGATGGCGGTGCCCTTCCTGCGCGAATTGCTGTTATCCGACAGCATCTATATCGGATCGAACATCACCTTCGACAATCTCAGCCCGGTTTCGACCTATCTGGGCAAGCCCGGCGATCCGGCCAAGGGCGGTTTGCGCTTTGACGACTATACCCGGCGACAGGCCGAGTTCGCCCATGCCGAGATGGCGGCACTGCTGGATACGGGCCATTTCATCGACCGGGCGGGCGCGCTTTATGGCTATCCGCATTTCGTCTGCGATACCGGCGGGTCGATCTGCGAATGGGTGGATCCCGGTGATCCCGACGATCCGGTGATGATGGCGCTGGCCGCGCATACGCTGATGATCTGGATCGAAGGGTCAGAGGCGCATACCGCCGAACTGGTGCGCCGATTCGACAAGGCGCCGAAACCAATGGCCTATCAGCCTGCGTTCCTGACCGCCGCCTGGAACGAATATCTCCTCAACAACAATTTCGTGGAGGGTGAAGTTGATCCCAATACCTTCATCCGCTGGACCTACGCCCGTGCGCTGGCGCATCGCCAGCCGCGCTATGCGGCGATGGCCGGGCGCTGGGGCCTGTCGGTGACGGCGGAGCAGATAGGCGCGGTGCGCACGGCGGCCGACTTTGACGCGCTGGTTACCGGCGCCCTTGAGATGCGGGGCTGATCCGCCTATCTCTCGCCCTTCGCAGTCCAAGGAAATCCCGCCATGCCGATCAAACTTCCCTCCTCGCTTCCGGCCTATGCCGTCCTGCGGCGTGAGGGTGTCATGGTCATGCCCGAAGATACCGCCGACAAGCAGGACATCCGGCCGCTGCGGATCGCGCTGCTGAACCTTATGCCCAGGAAGATCCAGACCGAGAACCAGTTCGCCCGGCTGATCGGCGCGTCGCCGCTGCAGGTCGAGTTGAGCCTGATCCGGATGAGCGATCATGAATCCAAGAACACTGCCGCTGATCACATGGAAGAATTCTATCGCCCATTTGCCGACGTCGCGGCAACGGGCGAGAAATTTGACGGCCTTATCATCACGGGCGCCCCGATCGAACATTTGCCCTTTGATCAAGTCACTTACTGGCCTGAACTGATCCGGGTCATGAACTGGACCCAGACCCACGTGCATTCCACCTTCGGGGTCTGCTGGGGTGGCATGGCAATGATCAATCATTTCCACGGCGTCGAAAAGCACCCTTTGGACGCCAAGGCTTTTGGTTGTGTGCGCCATGTGAACTGCGATGCGACCTCGCCCTATCTGCGCGGGTTTTCCGATGACATGGTGATCCCGGTCAGTCGCTGGACCGAGATGAAGCGCGACGAGATCGAGGCGGCGGGCGGCCTGAAGGTGCTGATCGACAGCACCGACACCGGCCCCTGTCTGGTCGAGGATGCGGGCCATCGCGCACTTTATATCTTCAACCACTTTGAATATGACAGTGACACGCTGAAACAGGAATATGACCGCGACGTCGCTGCAGGTGCGCCAATCAACGTCCCCGCCAATTACTATCCCGACAACGATCCGGCCAAGAAGCCGCAGAACCGCTGGCGCAGCCACGCGCATCTGCTTTATGGCAACTGGATTTCCGAAACCTACCTGACGACGCCTTTTGATCTGGCCGAAATCGGCAGCAGGCGCACAGACTGGCGAACCTGACGCAACGGCACTTCTGGCCCCGGGGTGGTTAAGGCCTATCTTGCGTCCAGAAATTGCCCGGCAAGGACCGATCCCTCGATGACTGCCAGAACCTTGCTTGCCGTCTGCGTCGCGCTTGTCGTGGCAATCATTGTCGTGGTGCTGGTGATGGCGGCCCGGCGCGAGGCGGCAATCGCGGCCGCGATTACCCCGGGCGGCCAGTTCGTGATGGTGAACGGACGGCGTGTGCATGCCGTGGTGCAGGGCCAGGGCCCTGATCTGGTGGTGATCCACGGCGCCAGCGGCAGCACGCGTGATATGCAATTCACCCTTATGCCGCTGCTCACCGACCGTTACCGCGTCATCGCCTTCGACCGCCCCGGCATGGGGTTCACCGACCGCGATCCGGCCTGCACCGGCGCTTTCACCACCTGCGCCGAAAGTCCGGCCGAACAGGCCATTTTACTGCAAGCCGCCGCTGCCCAACTCGGTGCCGACAAACCCATCGTGCTGGGCCAATCCTACGGCGGCGCGGTGGCGCTGGCCTGGGCGTTGGAACGCCCCGACAACATCGCCGCCGTGGTGGATATATCGGGTGTTTCAAACCCTTGGCCAGGCAAGCTCGACTGGCTTTACCGGGTCAACGGGTCACTGGTCGGCGGCGCGATCCTGCCGCCACTGATCACCGCCTTCGTCCCTGACGGCTATCTCGCTGGTGCCGCCAACGCGGTTTTTGCGCCGCAGACCGCCCCGGACGGCTATGCCGACTACATCAAGCCGCAACTGGCAATCCGGCGGTCCAGCCTGAGGGCCAATGCGCGGCAGATCAACGGACTGCGCCCTTTCATCGTCGAACAATCCGCACGATATGGCGAGATCACGGTGCCGGTCGAAATCGTGCATGGCGACGCCGACACCATCGTGCCGCTGGCCATCCACTCGATCCCGCTGTCCCGGCAAATCGCCGGGGCCAATCTGGTCATCCTGCCGGGGATCGGGCACATGCCGCACCATGTCGCTACCGACGCGGTTGTCGCGGCCATCGACAGGGCGGCAACGCGGGCCGGATTGCGCTAGGGCCCACGCCCCCCCATAGTAAAGGGGAGCCATTCAAGGACCGAGGCCATGGACCTGCCATTCGACGGCGCGATCAGCCGCTATTTCAATAACGATGCCCCCGCCGACGTGCGCAAGGCGATCGAGAAGTCAGACAAGAACGACATCCTGAATCCGGATTTTCCCTACGATGAGGAGATGGACAAAAAGGACTACCAAAATGCGATGGAGGATTTGCAGGTCGAACTTGTCCGCCTGCAGGCCTGGGTCAAAGAAGCGGGCGAGCGGATTGTCATCGTGTTCGAGGGGCGCGACGCCTCTGGCAAAGGTGGCACAATCGGCCGCTATACCAAGAACCTGAACCCACGTGGTGCGCGGGTGGTTGCCTTGAGTAAACCGACCGAAACCGAAGCCGCGCAGTGGTATTTCCAGCGCTACATCGCGCATCTGCCCGCCAAAGGCGAAGTCGTGTTCTTCGATCGCTCGTGGTATAATCGCGGCGTCGTCGAACACGTCTTTGGCTTTTGCACGCCCGAGCAGCGCGAATCGTGGTTCCGCCAGGTTCCCGAATTCGAAGATCTCCTGATTCAGGATGGGATCCGCCTGTTCAAGATCTGGCTGAACGTCGGGCAGGCAACCGAACTCAAACGGTTTCTGGACCGCGAGAAAGACCCCTTGAAACAATGGAAGCTGAGCAGGATCGACGTGGACGGGTTGGCCAAATGGGACGCCTACACCGCCGCCATCGCAGAAACCCTGAAGCGGACCCACAGTGACGTGGCCCCCTGGACCATCGTGCGCTCGGACGACAAGCGGCGCGCCCGGATCAATGCGATCCGCGCGGTCCTGTGCCAGTTGCCCTATGCCCGCAAAGACGAAAAGGCGCTGGGCGAGGTTGACCCGAAAATCGCCGGGGGCCCCGACCTCTGGCATGGCTAAGCAGGGCTACCATCACGGCAACCTGCGCGAGGCGCTGGTGCTTGGCTGTCTGCGCCTCATCGAAGTGCGCGGGCCGACCGGGTTTACCCTGTCCGAAGCGGCGCGCGAGGCCGGGGTCACGCCCGCCGCAGTTTATCGCCATTTCGAAGGCCGCGAAGACCTGATCGCCGAGGCCGCCCTGCAGGGTTACGAAATTTTTGCCGACCTGATGGAACATGCCTATGGCAAGGGCCAGCCCTCGGCTTTGGCGGCGTTCGAGGCGACGGGACGCGCCTACCTCGCCTTTGCGCGCCGCTATCCGGGGCATTACGTGGCGATGTTCGAAAGCGGCATCTCGATCCAGCGCACCCCGGAACTGAACGCCGCCGCAACCCGCGCCATGCGGGTACTGGAAACCGCTGCCCGCGAACTGACGGCAGACATGCCCGCCGACAAACGCCCGCCGGTGCAGATGGTCACGGCGCATATCTGGGCGCTGTCGCACGGCGTGGTGGAACTGTTCGCGCGGGGCAGCCCCGGCACCAAAAGCCCGTTTCCGCCCGAGGACCTGCTGGAAAGCGGGATCGGGGTTTATCTGCGCGGGCTGGGGCTGATCAAGGCGGATAGCTGAACCCCTCATTCACTTTGCCATAACAACTCCCGCCGGAGGCAGCGCAACCGTTGCCGCATCGCTGACAGTCGTATAAAATATAACGGGCGGCCCCGCAGGACCGCCCGATTCCGATAGCCAGCCGCCAAACCTACCGCTTGGAGAACTGGAAGCTCTTGCGGGCCTTGGCCTTGCCGTATTTCTTGCGCTCCACGACGCGGCTGTCGCGGGTCAGGAAACCGGCGGCTTTCAGCGCCGGGCGCAAGCTCGGATCATAAAGCTGCAACGCCACCGACACCCCGTGCTTGACTGCGCCCGCCTGCCCCGACAGCCCGCCGCCCTTGACGGTGGCGACGACGTCGAACTGGCCGGTGACGCCGGCGATGGTGAACGGCTGCGCGAGGATCATCTGCAGAACCGGACGCGCGAAATAGGCGTTCATTTCCTTGCCGTTGACCGACACCTTGCCCGAGCCCGGCTTGATCCAGACGCGGGCAACCGCATCCTTGCGCTTGCCTGTGGCATAGGCTCGGCCCAGGTCGTCGCGCTGGGGTTCACGCGGGGTCATCACGACCTCGACGGGGGCGTCGGCGACGACACCCGTGGCGGCGCCCAATTCTTCGAGCGAATTGATCTGTTCGGCCATGTTATGCAGTCCTCGTGTTCTTTTTGTTCATGGATGCGACATCCAGAACTTCGGGCTTTTGGGCATCCATCCCGTGGGCGGTGCCTGCAAAGACGCGCAGATGCGTCATCTGCTGCTTGGACAGCTTGTTGCCGGGCAGCATCCGCTTGACGGCCTGCATGACGACACGCTCGGGATGGGCGCCATCGAGCAACTGGCCGGTGGTGCGGAACTTGATCCCGCCCGGATGGCCGGTATGCCAATAATTGCGCTCTTCACGCTTGTTGCCGGTGATCTGCACCTTCTCGGCGTTGATCACGATGACATTGTCGCCCATGTCCATGTGGGGTGTGAAGGTCGGCTTGTGCTTGCCGCGCAAGCGCATGGCGATAACCGACGCAAGACGGCCCAGAACCACGCCTTCGGCGTCGATCAGGATCCATTTCTTGTCGATATCCGCCGGGGTAGCGGTAAAGGTTTTCATTTCTCACCAGATGATTTCGGGGGCCAAGTGCAGCCCGTCAGTCGGATGGGCGGGTTATAGAGGCTGCGTTTGTGCCGTCAAGCGCCGTTTGTCTGGTAAATCCCAGTATTATCAGCGGTTTGTGAATTAGGTATCTATTTACCCCATCGCGGCCGGTGGAATTGAATAGGTCATGCTGGCGCGTGCCGCCGGATCGCCCTGCCCGGCGCTGTAGATCAGTGCCGACCCGACCGCCAGCACGCGGCCCAGTTTCAGCACCTCGGCCCGGCAGACCAGATCGACCCCGGCGATCGGTTTGCGCATGAAGTCGATTGACGCGTTGGTGGTCACCGCAAGCGCCACCGGCCCGATCCGCGACAGGATCGCAAGATAAATTGCCACATCGGCCAGCCCGAACATCGTCGGCCCCGACACCGTGCCGCCGGGGCGCAGATGCTGGTCGCTGACCCGCAATCGCAGTGTGATACCGTCCGTTGCCACCGCGTCGACGATGAATTGGTGCGCCACCTGCGCAAAGTCCGCCGCCAAAAAGGCCTGCAAGGCCGCCTTGTCCATCGCCAATGCCATCGCTTCCCCCTGCCCGCGCACTGCCCTAGACTTGACCCGAAACCGCAAGGGGAACAAGACCATGCTGGACCGCACAGATATCGGGGCCGTTGCGCACCTCAAGATGAATGTGCCTGACCGCCTTAACGCATTGTCAGATGACATGCTGGCGGCCTTGCAGGACGGTTTCGACCGGATCGGTGGCGACTCCGGCATCCGCGCGGTGATCCTGTCGGGCGCGGGCAAAGCTTTCTGCGCCGGCCATGACCTGAAGGAAATGCAGGCCGGGCGACAATCATCAGACAAGGGGGCGGCGTATTTCGCCCATCTGTTCGCCCGCTGCGCCCGTCTGATGCTGACGATCCAAAGCATCCCGCAGCCGGTCATCGCGCAGGTCAGCGGCGTCGCCGTTGCCGCCGGCTGTCAACTGGTCGCCACCTGCGACATGGCGATTGCGGCGACTGGCACCCGGTTCGGCGTCAACGGAGTCAACATCGGGTTGTTCTGCTCGACCCCGATGGTCGCACTGACCCGCAACGTGCCGCGCAAGGCGGCGTTCGAGATGCTGACGACAGGGCGGCTGATCGACACGGACGAGGCGCAACGCCTTGGGCTGATCAACAGCGCGGTGCCACACGACGATCTGGAATCGGCGACGCGTGATCTGGCCGAGATCGTCGCCGCCAAACTCGGCAGCGCGGTCAGGATCGGCAAACGTGGGTTTTACGAACAGATCGCATTGGATACTGCCGCCGCCTATGCGTTGGCCGGGGCCAAGATGTCTGAAAACA
>JBBKXP010000080.1:0-29477 GCA_037969545.1 Paracoccaceae bacterium
TTCGCCGCGATAACTGATCAGCATCGGCAGCGGCATCCGGTAGAACTGGGTCAGGGTGACAAGGGTGTTGATCGTCACGCCGATGGCTGTGTTCTGCATGATGATTGCGGGCCGCTTGCCGCCCATGAAGGCGCCGGCGCAAAGGCCCATGCCTTCGTCCTCTTTATTCGACGGGACGTGGTGAATGGCGGGGTGTTTATCGATCAGGTCGATGACGGTGGCGAGCTGTTTGCAGGGCACGGTGGTGACGAATTCCACCTTGTTGGCCACCAGATCGGCGACAATTTTTTGGCTGACGGACAAAGCGGCCTCCTGACGGCTGTTGCAGGGTTGGCTACACGATTTCCGCCCCCCTGCCATCCCCGTTTCGATTTGCCAAAGCGCGGGTTCGGGAAACGGACAGGTCGGATGAGGTTCATGCCGGACATGCGCCCCGACAGGACGATTGTCTTTGATCAATGCGCCTGCAGGCCGACCGGGTCGACTTCACGAAGGCCGTTGCAATAGGGCTACCCGGACAGTTTGAATGCGCGAAGGCGGGCATATGCCGAAGTTCAATTTCTGGTAATTCATCGGCAGCACCTCCACGTATTTGACAGTGATGCGGCTTGCCGAAATTGCACGATCTTCGGGGGTGGATTTCAGATGGCGCCCGACCGACAGGGCCGTTTGGCTGCATATCGGTGTTAGCCCACACCCCGACCCCGCCCCCCTCGGACTTGGCTAGATCCAAACCGCATCCACGTCGCGGTACTGGACAAAAAGACGCGGTTGCGCAGATGAAAGTGGCATTGTCTGGATCGCGGGATCTGCAGAGACGGCCGTTTACACCGCTTTATCGCTTTGATCGTCCCAGCGTCACGATCAGATCGTGCGACCCATCGGCCAACGGCACAGAAACCCCTTCATTCCCGATGTCCAGCGCGGTGCCGTCGAGCTCTGCCGTTGAAATGCCATGTCCGGTCCCCTCGGGATTATGAATGGCGATCGTAAACCGGGCGCGGCCCAACATGACCGTTGCCGAAAGCTTGGGCCAGTCCTTGGGAAAGCAGGGGTTCAATACAATGTTCTCGCCCGCCCGGTTCAGGCCCAACAGGCCTTCGACACCGGCGCGGTACATCCAGCCGGCCGACCCGGTGTACCATGTCCAGCCGCCGCGCCCGGCGTGCGGCGGGGACGAATAGACATCGGCGGCGATCACATAGGGTTCGACCTTGTAGCGGTCGGCGGCCTCGGCGGTCAGCGCGTGATTGATCGGGTTCAGCATGGCGAAAAGCTGGCCCGCCGCATCGCCGTTGCCAAGTTTCACCTGCGCCAGAATGGCCCACATAGCCGCATGGCTGTATTGGCCGCCGTTTTCACGCAGGCCCGGCGGATAACCCTTGATAAGCCGGGCTCGGCCGACGTGCGGTCGAAGGGCGGGGTGAACAGCAGGGCAAGACCGGGATCGGGGCGCACCAGATTTTCGGTCATCGAGGCCATCGCGGTTTTCGCCCGTTTCGGGTTCGCAGCGCCGGACAGCACCGCCCAGGATTGGGCGATACTGTCGATCCGGCATTCATCCGATGCAGCAGAGCCAAGGATCGTGCCGTCGTCAAACGTGCCGCGCCGATACCATGCGCCGTCCCAGCCCTTGGCTTCAATCGCCGCGCTGACGGCTTTGGCGTGCTGCCGCCACTTGCTGGCCCGCGCCGGATCGCGACTGTCGGCGAAGGGGGCCATCATGTCGATCGTGGCGATCAGCAACCAGCCGAGCCAGACGCTGGTACCCTCACCACCCTCGCCGACCCGGTTCATTCCGTCGTTCCAGTCGCCGGTACCGATCAGCGGCATGCCGTTGTCGCCGGTCAGTTCAATGGCCAGATCCAGCCCGCGGGCGCAATGTTCAAACAGGCTGGCTGTGGTTTCGGAAACCGTCGGCTGAAAGAAAGCGTCATGGGCGCCGGGCGGAAGCTCCGGACCCTCCAGAAACGGCAATTTCTCGTCGAGAATCCCTGTGTCACCCGAGACGGCGATATAGCGGGCGACACCGTAGCCAAGCCAGACGCGGTCGTCCGAAATCCGGGTGCGGACGCCCTGCCCGGAATGCGGCAGCCACCAGTGCTGCACATCGCCCTCGGGAAACTGGCGGCTGGCTGCGCGCAACAAATGGTCCCGCGTCATGTCCGGTCGGCTGAACGTCAGGGCCATGCCGTCCTGCAGCTGGTCGCGGAATCCGTAGGCGCCGCTTGCCTGATAGAACCCGGCGCGGGCCCAGATCCGGCAGGCCAGCGTCTGATACATTAGCCAGCCGTTCAGCATGATGTCCATCGCGCGGTCGGGTGAAGTGACCTGTACCGTCGTCAGCAAATCCGTCCAGTGTTCTTTCACCGCCTGCAGCGTCTGGTCCAGATCGGCGCTTCGCCATTCTTGGATCAGCGCGCTGGCAGCGGCGTCACTGTCGGCCTGGCCAATCAGAAAAACGATCTCTGTCGTCTCGCCCGGCTGCAGGGTGACGCCGCGTTGCAACGCGGCGCAGGGGTCGAGCGCCGGGCCGGTGCGACCCGACAGCGGCTGTCCGTTGATCGCCGCCGGGGCCGCAAGCGTACCACCATGACCAATGAATTCGGCGCGGTCTGCGGTCATGCTGCTGGTGGCTGCGCCAAAATCGGCAAATCCAACGCGACCGGGAAAGGCGGTGCCAAAGGTGTTCTGCACCAGAATTGCGCCGGTAGCAGGGTCCGGAGTGGTGATCACGTAAGCGGCCGTTGCGCTGCGCGACGGGCCCAGCACCCATTCCGCATAGGCGGTGAGAGACAGATTGCGCGTCGTCGTGCCGGTGTTGCGCAGCGTCAATCGGGTGATCTTGACCGGCGCATCCAGCGGCACGAACTGCACCATGCTGGCAGCGATATCGTTGCTTTCATGTTCGAACGAGGTGTAGCCGAAACCGTGGCGGGCCATGTAGGTGCCAGGCCCCCTGATTGGCAGCGCGGTTGCCGTCCAGACCTGATCGGTGTCGAGATCGTGCAGATAGATCGCCTCGCCCGCCGGGTCTGTGACAGGATCGTTCGACCAGGGCGTGATCTGGTTCTCGCGGCTGTTTTCGGACCAGACATGGCCCGACCCTTCTGCCGACACCTGAAAGCCGAACCGGGGATTGGCAATCACATTGATCCACGGCGCCGGGGTCGACGCGCCATCGCGCAGCACGGTCACATATTCGCGCCCCTGATCTGCAAATCCGCCGGTGCCGTTGAAAAACTCCAATTCGGGCAGGTCCGGGTGTGGCAGTGGTGCCTGCGGCGATGGCTTGGGTGCGCGCGCGGAGATGTCTTGCGGCGCCGACAAAAGACCGAGCTGCTGGCTGATGCTGCCGCGTCCAGCGACCAGTACCAGCCGGGCCAGCGATTTGAGGTGACCGGTTGCTTCGGGGCCAAGAATATCCGACCGCAGGGTGTGAACGCTGCCCCTTGCGGGGGCACGTATCCCGTCGGCCCGGGGCCGCGACTGGGCGGCGCGGACGGCGCCGTCGATCGCACCCTGCAAATCCTGAACATAAGACGAGGACCGGTCATTCAGGATCACCAGATCGACAGCAAGCTGGTGCATCCCCCAGTATTCGTGCGCGCTCAGACCCTGATTGAGAACGGCGATGTCCTGCACATCATCAATCTGCAGCAGAACGATCGGCAGATCGCCGGATATGCTCAAGCCCCAAAGTGCCGATTGCGGCGCGGCCCCGGCCACGATCTGCGGGTCTGCGGCACGCAGGCGTCCGTCGCGGCGCATGATCATTCCGGCCAAAGTCTGAAAATCCGCAGCTTCGGCATGGGTGATGCCGACGTGGCGCAATTGCATCTGCGCCTGGGTCCAGGACAGGGTCGCCGCCCGGGCAAAAGCGGACGGATCGCGGTGACGATCGACAAGATCAAGAAGGCCGTCGGGCGAGTCTGCGACCATAGTCCAGAACGTCACACGGGTCACCCCGCCGGCAGGTACGCTGACGCTGCGGCGGATCGAAAAGATCGGGTCGAGAACCGTTCCGGTCGTGCCGGAAAGCGGAGCCTGGGCCATTGCCGCCTGTTCGATCCCGCGCCCCCGCCCGATGAATTTCGCGCGGTCGGTTTCAAACTGAACCGGTCCTGTCTCGTCGCCTTCGACCACGGCGATATGCGCCGCCCAAACCTCGGGGTCGCCTTCCGAACGGCGGCGCCGAGTGGCAATGATGACACCGAGTTCCGGCAGGTAATCGGTCACGACGAACATCTTGGAGAACGCCGGATGCGCCTGATCTGCCGCTTGCGGCGCCAGAACCAGTTCGGCGTAGGATGTCACGTCGATCTCGTGCGGGTGGCGACCCGTGTTGGACAGGGTCACCCGCCGCGCCTCGGCATCGTCCTCTGTTGAAACGACAACTTCGGTCATTGTGGTCAGCCGCGGTGACTGGTGGGTAAATGCCGCCTGGTGTTCGCTAAAGACGGCACTGTGGCTCGCGGCCCCGTCGCGGATCGGCTGAACCCCGGCGGACCACAACTTTCCGGTGGTCGTATCATTGACGAAAACGAACGACCCGATAGCCGCCTGCGTCGCCTCTTGCCGCCAGCGGGTGATCGCCAGGTCGCGCCAGCGGCTAAACCCCTCGCCCGTGGCGGTCAGCATCACCCCATAGTTGCCATTGGACAAAAGATGCGCCGTCGGAAAAGCCTTTGCGGGCGCGTCGAAAACCCGCGTGCTGGGCGCATCGCTGATCTGTACGGCGCCGACCACCACATCCTTGGCCCGCGGCGGCGCGGCCGCCACGTCGCGCGGAACACGTTCGTGCAGCAACAACTCGACACTCTTGATCATCGGTTCAGTGTGAAAGCGGTCGCGCAGCCGACCGTTTTGCAGCACATTGGCAATGCTGGCGATCGTCATGCCCTGATGATGCGCCATGAAACTGCGCACGATGGCGTGGTCGGCATTTTCGGGCAGGCGCGCAGGCGTGAAATCAACCGCTTCGTAAAATCCAAAGCGCCCTTGCGCGCCCAACGCGGCAAGCCGGTCATAGTTCTGGACCGCCGCCACCGGATCGATCATCGCCGCCAGACCGGTGGCATAAGGCGCGATCACGCGGTTTTCGCTCAGGCCGCGTTTCAGGCCAAGACCGGGCACACCAAAGTTCGAATATTGGTAGGTCATCTCAAGATCGCGGGCGTTGTAGGACGATTCTGAAATACCCCAGGGCACGCCGATCGCCGCGCCATAGGACTGCTGACTGGTAACGATCAGCCGGTTTGTCTGCTCGAGCACCGACCCTACCGGGGCCCGCAACACCAGCGACGGCATCAAATATTCAAACATGCTGCCGGACCAGGAAATCAGTGCCGACCCGGCACCGATCGGCGTCGACGTGCGGCCCAGCCGAAACCAGTGGCGTGTGTCGACATCGCCCTTGGCAATGGCGAACAGGCTGGCAAGACGCGCCTCGCTCGCCAGCAGGTCATAGCAGTTCGTGTCACGTCGGTTGGTGGCCAGCGAAAAGCCGATGGCGAACAGCTTTTTGTCCGGCTCCAGCAAAAAGGCAAAGTCCATGCCGGTCGCGATGGCGTGCGCCATTTCCCCGACCTCGGCGAGAAGGATCGCATCGGGTGGTGACTGCCGATCGGCAAGGATTTCGCGAAGTGATTGGTCAATGGCACCCGTCCAGAAGGCAATGTCGGACTCTTCGCCTTCTGCTTCCAACGCCAATTCCTTGGCGGCGGCAGCATCGGCGATCATGTCATCCAAGGCGGTCGTCGGTGTTTTTGCGGCTGCGGCAAGCCTGTCCAGCACTTGCGCCAATGCAGGGTTTCCCGGCACCGCCTGCAATGCCTCCTGCGCAAGGCCGGTCGTGTCGCGCAGCGATTGACGCAGGGTGGCATCGGGGACGGGGAGATGTTTCCAGTCGCGGCACGCTTGGGCGACGGCGATCAGGTGGCCGGCCAGATTGCCGCTGTCCACCGTCGAAACATAGGCCGGATCCAGCACCCGCAGATCACGCGTGTCGTGCCAGTTGTAAATGTGGCCGCGATGGCGCGGCATCCGCTGGACAGTCTGCAACGTGTCCTTCAACCGATGCAGCGCCGCATTCTGCCCGACCCACGCCATGTCGCGCGCCACGACTGTCGACAGCAGATAGAGACCGATATTGGTGGGCGAGGTCCGGGTGGCGATGGCGGGCTTTGGCGTTTCCTGAAAATTGTCCGGCGGCAAGTAATTCTCTTCTGCCGTGACGAATGTTTCGAAATAGCGCCAGGTCCGCCGGGCGGTCAGCCGCAAGGCGCGGACCTGTGCGTCTGACAGGGGTGCTGCAGGTCTGGCGACACGCGGCAAGCTGACGAACCTTGCCAAGGCCGGTGCGACCGCCCAGGCCAGCGCAAAGGGCAGCAGCCAAGGCCAGATGGCGGGGTTTATCATGGCCGCCACCGCGCAGACACCGACTCCCAGGATCACGCCCGGGGCCATTCGCCTGTATTGGCCGACCACCGACGGCATCGCGGCGTCGCCCGAATGGGCCGCCGTCACCCATTCCAGCAGGTGCCGCCGCGAGACGGCGAGCCGCCAGATCGTGCGCACAATCGCGTCCACCATATTGGCTGCAATGTCAGCAAGCAGGACCAGCGTCAGGGCAATCTGCGCAAGAGCGATCTGCACATCATTGCCCAGCGCGGCAAAGTGACTGCGTACCGTGACGCCCAATTTCTCGGGCACGATCCCGAAGGGCAAGGGCAGCAGTCGCGGCAGCGCCAGCAAGCCGACGATCCATGTCGTCCAGATCAGCGCCACGGCCGGCGACATCAACCAACCGGCGAACAGCGTGACTATGGCCATCGGCGCCAGCAACGACCGTCGCAGGTTGTCGATCATCTTCCAGCGCCCCAATGCCGGCATGCCGCCTTTATGGCTGCTTCTGGACCCAAAAACCCAAGGCCAAAGCTGCCAGTCGCCACGCGCCCAGCGATGCCGGCGGCGGATGTCGACCTCATAGCGACTTGGGAAATCCTCGATGACCTCAATATCCGACGCCAGCGCCGCGCGGGCGAAGACGCCCTCGAACAAATCATGGCTCAGCATCGTGTTTTCAGGCACACGTCCCGTCAGTGCCGCCTCGAAAGCGCCGACATCATAAATCCCCTTGCCGGTAAACGATCCCTCCTGGAACAGATCCTGATACAGATCCGACGACGCCGCGACATAGGGATCAATTCCGCCCTGGCTGGAAAATATTCGCTGATATATCGATCCCGTCTGGCCAATCGGAAGGTCGGCAGTCACCCGCGGCTGCAAGATGCTGTAGCCGCCTGTGACCCGCCCGCAGGCGGCGTCAAAGCGGGGCCGATTCAACGGATGCGCCATCTTGCCGATCATCTGGCGCACTGTCCCGTGCAAAAGGCGGGTGTCGGCATCCAGCGTGATGACATAGCGAATGTCCGGCGGCAGCGGGCCTGACTGGACGGCGTAACTGGTATCTGTCGCGCCCCGCAGAAGGCGGTTCAACTCGGCTAGCTTGCCGCGCTTGCGCTCCCATCCCATCCAGACGCCTTCGCTGGAATTCCACAATCGGCGGCGATGCAGGAAATAGAATAGCGGACCGTGGTCTGATGGGTATCGCCTGTTCATTTCCGCAATCGCAGCCAGCGCCGCGGTGACAAGCGCGTTGTCTTGCGTGCCCGTTTCGGATGCCAAATCCATCGCGTCAGACAAAAGTGCGTAGTTCAGGGCGCCTCCGGTGCTTGACAGATGGTGCACCTCGAGCCGCTCGATCTGGGTTTGCAACTCGTCCGTATCATGCAAAAGCACCGGCATGGCGATCAGGGTTCGCAGATCCGCGGGTATCCCCTGGGACAGATCAAGACCGGGCAATGCCTTTGGCACGACGGATCTGGTCACGATCAGATTGATGATCGCGGTGCCAGCATCAATCGCAATTGCCAGTCCGGTGAGCGCCAGAATGACCAGAGCCAGAATGCCTGCCCCTTCGGCCTGTGCCAGCGAAAGGCCGAAGCCAAGGACCACTGCCGACACGGCAGCAATCGCCCCCAGATATCCTGGCAGACCCGAAGCCGCGATCAAATGGTAGGTGCGCAGCCTGAAGGACGGCCTGAAACCCAGTTTCGTTTCCAACGCCGTGCGCCCGGCATCGATCAGCCAATAACCCGGATCGCGGTTGTGCGGCACTTCGGCCGATGCGGCCAGTCCCAGACTTGCTTCGGCGACCTCGATTTCGGTCTTGCCGGACCCGCGCGCGAGAATCTCGATCGCCGTGCGATACCGGTTGCGGGTGCCGAAATCCATGTCGGCAAAGCCGGATCCGGCACGCAAGCGGGCATCAACAAGGCTGACATCCTCAAAGAAATCAGCCCAGTCCATTTCGGACACCAGCCGCATCGAGGTGACAATGTTGCGCATCGAAACGTTTGACGCAGCCAGCCGCAATTGCGCACTTGCGACCACCTCTTCGATCGCGCGGCCCTGTTGCCGCACCCGATCCTCAAGCCACGCAAAAAGCGGTGTTCTGGACGCGTCGAACCCGCGCAGGCGCTTGGCGATCTGGGCAACGACAATGTCGGGCAGCGGCGCGGATTCATATCGGGCAACGGCACCGTGCATCGCTGA
Organism: Paracoccaceae bacterium; assembly: GCA_037969545.1. Taxonomy (GTDB): domain Bacteria; phylum Pseudomonadota; class Alphaproteobacteria; order Rhodobacterales; family Rhodobacteraceae; genus JBBKXP01. The sequence goes on from JBBKXP010000080.1 coordinate 8,620, forward strand.
AAGCGGCGATTGGCCGGGGGTTTGTTCGGCCAAAAGCACGGCATTCACGACTGCATCCGCCTGATCGCGCTGCGCCTGTCCTTCGACGATCTGAACTGCCAGACGGCGCATGTTTTCGACCAGAACGATGCGCAGGGTTATAGCCACCGCCCACAACTCGCCGATCATCAGGGGCTGCACCTGCTGATAGGCCGCGACATACCGGGCCAGCACGGGGCCAGAGATCAGGCTGTCTGTATGGGCAACGTAGGCCCAGGCAAGCCCGAAGACGCGCGGATATCCGGCAAACGGCCCATGGGCCAGCTTTGGCAACTGGCGATAGTAGCCCGGCGGCAGGTCGTCGTGGATCTGGCGCAACTGCTCTTCAACCAGGTGAAAATTGTCCAACAGCCATTCGGCTGCCGGTGTTATTGATTGCCCGGCTTGCAGCACCTGTGCGCAGGTTCGATAGGCCTCAAGCAGAAAATCGGCGTTGTCGCGGACGCGTCTGTTCAGTCGCAGCACCCGCAATTCGCCGTCGGTGGCGACATGCTGCGCTGCGGCCAGCGATTGCGCGTGATGTTCAAGCCGTTCGGTGCCGAAAAGGTCAGCCCTGATGGGCGACTTGTCCTGCCATAGATCCAGTTTGTTTTTGGCGGTGAGACTCGGCAAGGCCCCAGCCACTTTGGCCAAGGTCTTTTTAAATATCAATGCGTTGACACCGTTTCACGCTTTTGGATGATCTTGGTGCCCACTGCGACGAATTGCTTGACCGGAACGGCATTCGCCACTGCGTCCTTGCCGGCAAGGCGTTGCGATATCGCATCCTTGCCCATCTCGCCACAGTGCGCATCGGCGCGGATGCGGCGGGCCATTTCGGCCCATTTGAGTTCGATCTGTTTCCATTCCATTGTGTCGTCCTTTCGTGTCATGGCAGTGACCTTTGTGCTGAACAATGGGTGCGAAGTGTCAGCAGACGGGTCGGTGATAAGGGGTCGGGTCGCCTTTGCGCGATCAGCGACCGAACCCTCAGATTGCTTGGTACGCGGGACCGCCAAGCGACCCTGAATAATCCGAACGATAGGGTGTCCCGGGGCGCTCGGGCTTTGCCATCTGACGGGCAGCCGACAATGGCACGACAAGACGATCCGCCCTGACAGCCGCCTGACGGGCGTTCGAGGCCGCAAGCAAGCCATCGTGGGAACCACAATCATAGCGGCTCCCGGAGAACCGGAACGCAGTCAGCGGAACAGAATGCGTCGCGATGGCAATGGCGTCGGTCAACTGCAATTCGCCACCGGCGCCCTTCGGCGTTCGGGCGAGAACGTCAAAGATCATCGGCTGCAGAATATAGCGCCCGACAGCGGCGAAAGCCGAAGGGGCCGCGCCGTGCGGCGGCTTTTCCACCATGCCAACCGCCGGAATGCAAAGGTCGGTCGCTGCGCCGCGCAATGCGAATATCCCGTAATGACAGGTGTCCTGTTCTGCGACTTTCATCGCGGCAATCATGTGCCCTTCCTGGTAGTGTTCGACCATTTCCGACAGGCAGGCACGGCCGATGATGAGGTCGTCGGGCAGAATGATCCCGAATGGCCCCGGCAGGATCAATCCCCTGCAACACAGGATGGCATCGCCAAGTCCGCTGGGCGCCGTCTGCTCCACATACAGGATCTCCGGGGTCGCTATTGATTTGCCTGCCCGGGCCACCTGGTCGCCAGAAGGTTTTGCAGTGTCGCCAAGAAACTCGCGGATCGCCGGTTTCGCGGCACTGACCACGACGATGATCCTTTCAGCCCCGGTTTCGATAGCCTCGTCGATGGCAAACTGGATGACCGGACGATCATAGACCGGCAGAAGCTCTTTGGCGGTGACCTGGGTCGCGGGCAGCATGCGCGTGCCCTTGCCCGCGGCCGGGATGATGATGGTCTTGAGTGCTTTAATCGGCTGGATCATTTGGACCCCCATAGATGATTTCGACTAGATAACGCGGTTCATCGGGCACCGGTTCCCGACTGACACATCAAAACTCTCTCAGTTGAATAAGTACTTAAAACATCAAAGGCTTAGCCTTTGGCGTTGCGACGTATTCCGGCGGTTGAACGGCGCAAATTGGCGGCTTTCCGCCTCCGCAACGCAGCAATATTCTTGAATGTCCCAGCCCCAGTCAAAAATGATGTTGCAACATCGGGACAATCAAGGTTGCACAATCACTGTATCACCACTCACGCGGGGACTGAACCCTGATCTTTGGTTTCGGCGCAATTCGGCGGAAGATCGTATTGTCACCTTCAAACCGGGGTGGGTCGATGCATTGTCGCGGTTGATGGAACTTGTTGTGGGTCCCGGAGTTTCAGTAAGCAATCTGCACATTAGGAGCGACAATCATGAAAACGATGACAGAAGCCTTCCATCACACACTCAAAGACATTTACTATGCCGAGAACGCGATCTTAAAAGCATTGCCCAAGATGATCGACGCGGTGCCGGCAGGTGAAACCAAAAAAGCCTTTCAGGATCACCTTGCGGAAACCAAAGAGCAGATAAATATCCTCAAGCAGGTTTTCTCGTCGATCGACAAACCGGCTGAAGGCGAGAAGTGCGATGCGATCGAGGGCCTGATCAAGGAAACCGAAGGCATCATGAAAGAGGCTTCGGGCGAAGCGTTGGGTGCTTGTCTGATCGGTGCCGCGCAGGCCGTCGAGCACTATGAGATTGCGCGCTATGGAACTCTGCGCCAGTGGGCGAAAGAACTGAAAAACGACAAGGCACACGATATGCTGTCGCAGATCCTCGACATGGAGAAGGCGGCCAACGCCAAGCTGACAGGAATCGCAGTCGCGGCGGCCTGAGTGCCGAACCTGACGCGCCAGGGAAGGGTGGACCAGTCGTCCTGGCCACCTTTTTTTGTTGACGGCGGTAAATCGGCAGGCGCACTCGACACGGGTTGATCGGCGTGTGCCCGCCATCACGCGACAGATCTGGTGCGGTGCCTGCGATCAAGGGCCGGACAGGGTCAGATAAGCGGCCTGATCGGTTCCGCTTCGAGGTCTACCACGGCCAGTTCAGCCAACTTGCGCAGCGCCAGGACTGTCAGCATGCCGTTTTTCCATTCCGCCAGACCTTTTTGGCGAAAGCCGCCAAGCGTCTTGTTGGTATGGACGAGTGACAGCCCCAAAGCGTCAGCCAGATCCTGCTGCCGGAAAGGCAATGGCACGGTCTGGCCCTTGCCCAGACCGAGGGCTTTCAGGTGCCGGTACAGGCGCACAAGGGCCCAGGCGAGGCGTTCCGGTCCGGTACGCTGCCCAAGGGCGGCAACGGTTTCGCCCAAAAAATGTTCTTCGATGGCCGCGGCCCAGGTCAGATCAAAGGCTCGCTGGGGCTCGTTGCGGAACAGATCCCAAAGGGCCGACCGGTTAAAGACGCACAGCACCATATCCGTCGTCGCCTCGACCGAATGCTGCATTTCCCCCATGACGGCAGATTGAAGACCGATGAGATCGCCGGGCATCACAAAGCTGATCACCTGCCGTTCACCTGTTGTCAGCGTCTTGTATCGCAGGCCCATCCCGCTAAGGGCTGTGTAAAGCTGCGGGGTGCTGGATCCTTCGGACAACAGCGGTGTTCCGGCCTCGACCGTCATTTCACCAACTTTGAAACGCGACATGAATTCAAGTGTTTGCTTGGTAAAGCTCTTGAAGATCGGTTTGGTTCGCAGCGGACAATTGTTGCAGGTCGTTGATATCTTGTGCCGCACAGTCTGGGCGTTTTTCTTGTCGCCTGCCATTCTCTGTCCCTTGGTTGGAAAAGTTGCCCCTACCGGGCCCGCCGTGTTTGCCGCCCCTGTTCCAGCCCCTGCAGAAACGAGACAGCGACCGTCTGCATCGGGCTCAGGTCGCCGTGTTGACCGGTCAATTCCGATCTGGGGGTGGCGCGGCGCGACATCGTGCCAATGCCAATGGCGACAGCGCCGACGCCAAGATAGACAAGTCCGATCACCGTGGCGGCAAAGACCTGCGATTGCGTTTCGGTCAGCGCAAACCAGGACGCAGCGGTCAGAAAACCCACCCCGACCGTGGCGAGCAGGCCACCTAGAATGAAGGCCGCCACTTTACGGGCGGCCTCTCCGATCTTGTTTTCCAGTCCGCGCATCAGCGGCGTGTGGTCAGCAGGCCGATGACAAATCCGACGCCTGCGGCAATTCCGATCGCAGCCGCAGGATTCGCCCGCACGGCGTCTTCGGTATCGGAATAGGTCTTTTCCGCTTTTGCCCTGATGGCATGCGTGGCGGCAGCGCCGCTTTCGGCGAGGCCTGCCGCCTTTTCTGCCGCGGCTGACCTTAACACCATGCCTTGCGCCTTGCCGTATTCGGCAACTGTGGCGGTCAGGTTCGCGATATCGTCACGCAGAACAGCCATCTGCGCGCTGACATCGCCGCTCAATTCTGCTACGTTGTTCTTTGCTGGTTGCGACATCAAAAATTCCTCGGGTTTATTTCGTCCGTCGAGTCAACCAATTCGCCGCGCAATGGTTCCCGGCCGTGACTCAGTGCGCTTCGATGATCTCGGCCGAAGCAAAGAACATTGCCTGACTGACCGCCGATTGCAATTGATCCTCGGTATAGGGCTTGGTGATCAGAAACGCTGGTTCGGGGCGCTCGCCGGTCAAAAGCCGTTCAGGATAAGCGGTGATGAAGATCACCGGTATGTCGCCGGCCTGCTCCAGGATTTCGTTCACGGCGTCGATCCCGGACGATCCGTCGGCAAGATGGATATCTGACAGAATTAGGTCCGGGCGCTGGTTTGCAGCCAGCTTGACTGCGTCAGCGTGCCGACGGGCAACGGCTGTCACATTGTGACCCAGTTCGGTCACGATCATCTTGATGTGCAACGCGATGATCGCCTCGTCCTCGATGATCAGAATGTTGCCTGAGACCGACCTGGTCAATTCATCGTGCGCGGTCTTAAGCAAGTGATCGACGTCTTGCAGGTCGGTTTGCATGATCTCGGCAATATCGGCGACCGAAAACTCTTCGATGGTATTCAGCAGCAAGGCTTCGCGCGTGTTGGATGTCAAGCGCGACAGATGCACCATCGCTTGCGCGCTCAGGCCGGTTTCATTGCTTTCAACGGGTGTGCCGACGCTCGACCAGATGCTGTGGAACGCGGAAAACAGTGCTACCCGCTCGCTCGACGCCGTCTTGAAGACCGACCGATCAATCAACAGGGCCTCGAGAGTCGCGGCGGCATAGCGATCACCGGCCTGCTGCGATCCGGTCAGTGCCCGCGCATAGCGCCGCAGGAACGGCAGAAGATCCGCGACAATGAGTGAGAGTTGTCGGTCTGGCGCAGTGTTGGACATTGTTGTACCTTTTTGGGTCACACAGGGAACCAGACTCCTCTACGCCAGTTCGGTTCCTCGTGGTAGGTAAATTATGCCGTGGGTGTGAGGCAGTATGACAAGCAGAAAGACGACAGGCATATGACCGAGCATGACAAGGACGACACCAAACCACGAACAGCACTGATCAAGGACCATCTGCGACGGGCATTCGAGGACAAGGCCAAAGAAGACATTCCCGACGATCTTATCGCGCTTTTGCAGAAGCTGAAGTTGCAGGATGATACCGATGGGAAAGAATGAAATCGACTCGGCCCTGGATCCGCGCGACGAACTGGTCACTCATCTTGGCGTGCTGCGGGCTTTTGCGATCAGCCTTTGCCGCAACCCGACACTGGCGGATGATCTGGTTCAGGAAACTGTCATGAAGGCTTGGAAATCCATCGACAAATACGAGGTCGGCACGAGCATGCGTGCGTGGCTGTTCACCATTTTGCGCAATACATATTACAGCAGTTACACCAAGGCGCGGCGCGAAGTGCAGGATGTCGACGGGATTTTCAGCAGTAGCCTTTCGGTCAAGCCTGATCACGACGGGCGTCTGGCCTATCGTGATTTCATGGCGGCGTTCGCCCAATTGCCTGATGAACAGCGCGAAGCACTGACCCTGGTCGGCGCCTCGGGGTTTGCCTATTACGAAGCTGCCGAAATGTGTGGCGTCGCGACGGGCACGATCAAGAGCAGGGTCAACCGGGCCCGCAAGCGACTTGTCGAGTTGCTACATTTGTCGCCCGATGATTCCCTCGAGTTGACGGACAAAGGTACGATGTCCGTTTTGGTTTCCGGCCATAACGTCCGACGTTCTTAGATGCCGGAACCTGACAAGTCGCCGGTGTTGGCCGACAAAATAGAAACGCTGGTGACCGCAAGTGAAGCCTATCCGCGACTGGAGTCGCTGTTTCTGGGGGCGCAATCGACAATCCAGATGGGTTTCCGGCTTTTCGAACCGCGCACCAAACTTCAGGGCGAGGGACAACAGGTTGGGAAAACCTGGGTCGATCTTTTTGTCCATACCCTGAACCGGGGCGTCCCCATTGACCTCACAATTTCGGATTTCGATCCGGTCATGGCGTATGAGATGCACCTGCAGGCCTGGCAATTTGTCGCCATCAGTCACGGGATCAACGAACTGACCGTGCCGGGTGCGGCACGGCTGACGGTCCGCTGCATTCTGCACCCGGCCGAGGGCGGGTTGGCCCCCCGATTGATGTTCTGGCCGAGAACCCGCCGGGCCATGCAGCAGGTGATCGCGACAATCAACGCCCATGCAGACCCGGAATGTCTTTTGCGGGCCTCGCCCCGCCTTTTCGAACTGTTGCAGATCGACGGCGGGATAGTTTCTGCGCGCTCGCATGCCCTGCCACGGCTTTATCCGGTAACGCTGCACTACAAGATGGCGGTGTTTGACGGGCAGGTCACCTATGTCGGCGGTCTGGATCTGAACAACAGGCGCTATGACACGCCCCAACACGAGCGGCCATCGCAGGACACGTGGCATGACGTGCAACTTGTCATCCGTGACGCGCGCATTGCGCAGGACGCAAGCGCGTTCATTCATGCGGTGCCTGACGCCGTGCTTGGGCGGATACCCCTGCCCGCAACGACGTCGGCGTTTCGCGCGACACTTTCGCGCAAACGCCGCCACAACATGTTCAGCCTTGCCCCGGTCACGATTTGCAGCGGGCTTCTGAGCGCGCATCTGGAGCAGATCCGCACAGCGCGGCGTTTTATCTATATCGAGAACCAGTTTTTCAGAGACAAACGCATCGCCGCGGCGCTTGCCGAGGCCGCGCAAAGGAACAAGCAGCTTTGCGTGATCCTTCTTTTGCCCGCAGCCCCGGAAAAAATCGCGTTCGACGACGGCCCCGGTCTGGATGTCCGATACGGCGAACACTTGCAGGTGCGGTCGATCCGCACCGTCCGTCGCGCATTCGGTGACAGGTTTCTCGTGGTCAGTCCGGTACAGCCACGCCGCCCCGACTCGAACGACTCTGCGGCCGAACGTGCGACGCTGGCCTCTGCCCCAATCATCTATGTCCATGCCAAGGTTTCGATCTTTGACGATAGCTGCGCGATTGTCGCGTCGGCCAACCTGAACGGGCGCAGCATGTCGTGGGACGCCGAAACCGGCGTGGTTCTGACAGATCCCGAAGCAGTGAAAGCCATCCGGGCAAAATTGTTTCGCAACTGGATGCTGGACGATGCTGATCCGGCATTTTTTGCGGTCAACACCGCGTTTGCGGCTTGGTCCGGCAGGGCATTGGACAATGCAGGTCTGCCGCCGGAATCGCGCGTTGGATTTATTGTTCCCTATGCCCTGCAACCGGCCGCCAAGATCGGCGTGCCGATTCCGGGTGCGCCCGAAGCGATGGTCTAGTGGCTCTGGCATTGCGGTGGCGGTCAGACGTGAGGGACCGCAAACCATGGAACCAATCGCAATTCATCCGGTTCTCCTGCCAGAAGGATAGATGTCGATAAAAGGAGAAGAATCATGCTCGGATGGGCTCTTACATTTCTGGTTGTGGCGCTGATCGCAGGCGCTTTGGGCTTTGGCGGGATCGCAGGCGCCTCCGCAGGTATCGCCCAGACCCTGTTCGTAATTTTCCTTATTCTGTTTGTGGTGGCAATGATCGTTCGCGCCGTCAGAGGCCGCCCGCCGGTTTAGTTGGTGAGGGGTTAAATGGTTCCTGGGGTCGCGGAAGAAATTCTGCGACCCCAGTTCTCGTCACGCCGCCGGAATCTCCTTGCCCGCCAGCTCTTCAACAGGAAACCGCAAGCGAACAGTAAATGAGTGATCGTCATGCGACCGCTGAAATTCGCCCGATAACTGTTCGGCAAACGCCACCATCAATACCGATCCCAATCCGCTGGATTTTTCGCCGTCCTGCATGTCCGGCCTGTCGGCCAAGCTGTTTGTCACCTCGATCTCCGCATGGTCCTCATCGGGTTGCCGCAACACGACGTGCAGGTCGGGCGACTGGCCGCCCGGGGCACCGATGTATTTGAGCGCGTTTGTCAACGCTTCGGTCACGAACAGCGACAGTGGCACGGCCTGATCCGGGTTCAGCTTGAGAGGCGCAAGGTCGGTGTGCAGATTGATGTCGCCATGCTGTGTTCCCATGCGCATGACCTGTTTGACAATGCTCATCAGCAGTTCGTCGATGATGACATCCGCCTGACCCGAGGTCTGGTAAAGTTCGCGGTGAATTGTCGCCAGACTTGTCACGCGATTGTGCAGGCCGCGCATCAGGCGTCGCACTTCTGGTGAGGTCGATTGCCGGGTTTGCAGGCTCATGATCGACGCGATAAGTTGAAGGTTGTTCTTTACCCTGTGGTGCACTTCGCGCAACAGAATATCCTTTTGGCGAACCAAATCCTCAAGCCCTGCTTCTTCACGCAGAATCCGCTCGGTCATGCCGACAAAATCGGCGGCGACATCGCGCAATTCGCCAGGCGCACCGCTGAAATCCTCGACGACTGCGATCCGTCGCTTTCGGGCAAAATCGCGCATCGCCTGACGCAGGTGCAAGACGTGGCGGGTGACAAACAGCGACGACGCAAACCAGGCAACGACAAGGCTCCCCAGCCACATGAGTGCGGGAAAAAATGACGGATTGCTCAGATAGAAATCGCCGCGCAACTGATCGGCGCTGGTCCACATACCCAAGGCATAAAGTTCGCCTTCAATAACCGGCACGACGACATAGCGCCGCCGTACGCCATCGCGTCCAAGGCGGGAAAAACTGCCCGGCAGGTCAAGGATGGTTTCGCCCGGACCCATCACCGGCAAAAGGAGTTGTTCGTTCCCTATCGGGTCCGGCCCGGTCAGAATGGTTTCATCGGGTTTCAGTGTCAGAAACGTCGCCCCGCCAAGCGCTGCCTGGTCGCTGGAAATCAAGGCATAATGCGGAACCGATACCGCCGCAAAGCCCTGCAGGATACCATCGGCGGTATAGACCGGATAGCTTGCATAGATTACCGAAGTTCCCGAAACTAGGGCAGCTTTATTGACCAGAACCGTCGGTCGGGGATCGGCGATTTGCGCCTCCAGCGCCGGGTTTGCGCCGAAACTGAAAGGTTCGGGGGCACTTGAACAGGGCACAAACCCGGTCAGGTCGTAGTAGCCGGCAAATGTGTAGGGGGTATCGACCAGAAACTCTTTCATCAGCAGGTTGCAAGCCAACGGATCATTCAAAAGGCCGGGTACGAGACGACTGAGGGCCTGCGCCGCCCCTTTGGCATTCTCAATCAGACTGACCTCACGCTGTACGGATTTCAACGTTTCGCCGGCCAGCGCTGCACGAGATCGCGCCGCCGCTTCGCTCAGAACGCTCTGCGACCGCACGATCGAGACAATCATCAATGGCAGCAGCGCAACTGCCAGCACCACGGCCAGCCGAAACCCCAAACGATCATATCGTTGCCAAAGGCCGCGCAGTTTCTCTATCATTTTGGCCATCATGTCCCGGACGGGGCTTCTGCCGCAAGTTAAGCGGATATCGGCAGTTGTCCAAGCATGCAGAGCACGGCCTTAGGTGCAGCCACAAGTCTCGGGCTCCAATTGAGCCAGAATATCTTGCGCCGTAAACGGACGATGCAGAACGGCGTAGGGGCCTGGCGTCAAGGATTCCTCGGCACGACGACCCGTCAGGAACACCTTTGTTTTCTGCTGTTGCAGCAGTTCGGACAGCTGGCTGTCGCGAAATTCGTCGGGGTCCGCTTCGACGAAGGCAAACTTGATCGGCCCATCGCCGGGTATATGCGCCGCCGCATCGTGCAGGTCCGTTGACGAAATATGGCACAGCTCCGGTCGGGCATCATCCAGGGCACCGACGATGTCGTGCAGAACCAGACCCTTGATGCCGGTAATCAGATAATAGCCCCTGACAGTGGTCATTTGATGATCCTAAAAGTTGTTGCCAGCCTTCAATTATGTCGATCAACCGCGATTTGTCATTAAACTATGACATACTGTCGGGAACCATTTGGCGCGGTTGCCGTTCAACCATGGGAATTTGACGATGCGTCAACATGCGGGGTCTGTGACTTGGAACATCTGCGCACGATCAAGAACCTTCTGGCCGGGATCTTTATCATCTTCATGTTTGGCGCGATCTACTTTGCGCGGGACATGTTCCTTCCGATCGTGATCGCTTTGCTGCTGGCGCTTACGCTCAGCCCGCTTGTCAGGTTTTTCGAGAAACTCGGCGTCGCCGTTTTCATCACTTCGACGGTCCTGATCGTGGGGACGGCAGTGATGTTGTTCGTCGGGGCCTATTTTCTGAGCGGGCCAGTCGCCACGATGGTCGCTGAAATACCGGATGTCGGTGATGCCTTGCGCGTGAAACTGGGTGGCGTGATGGCGTCAATTCAGGATGTTCAGGACGCCAGCGCCCAGGTCGAGGAGATGGCCACAGGCGGAGATACCGTGCCCAAGGTTGCGATTGCCCAGCCGGGGCTGCTTGCCTTTGCGGCCGGCAGCGTGGCGAACTTTCTGTCTCTGACGGCCGTGGGGCTCGTCCTTGCCCTTTTCATTCTGGCATCGGGCGATCTTTTCTACGTCAAGCTGGTCGAGGCTTTCCCAAGTTTTTCGGACAAGCGCCGGGCCGTCAAAACCGTGCGCGCCGTCGAACGGCAGGTTTCCCGGTATTTTTTGACGATAACGACAATAAACGCGGGCCTTGGCGTCGCGGTCGGGCTTGCGATGTGGGCCATCGGACTGCGAAATCCGGTCTTGTGGGGAGTGTTGGCGTTCACCCTGAACTTTCTGCCGTTTCTGGGCGCTTTGGTCGGCATCGCGATCGTCGCGGCGATCGGCATTCTGACATTTGATTCGATTGGTGCCGGGCTGTTGCCGGCAGGCGCTTATCTGTTGCTGACCGCGATTGAAGGGCAGTTCGTCACCCCCCACGTGCTGGGACGCAGGCTGGAACTGAATACGGTTTCGGTCTTTATCACGGTGATTGTCTGGAGCTGGCTGTGGACGATTCCGGGCGCATTGATGGCTGTGCCGTTTCTTGTCGTGCTCAAGGTGATCTGTGACAATGTCGCGGGTTGGTCGGTCCTCGGCAGTTTCCTCGGTGCGCGTGCGCCGATCATTGAAGAAGCCACGCAATCCAGTCCCGAGACATGATGAAATGGTCATCCTGACCAACAACCCATCGATGCATTCGCACATGGGAAAAGCTCGTACGATCAACCTGAAAGGATTTCGACATGGCCAGCAAGAAGAAAACCAAAGAGTCCGGCAATGCCGTGCTGGCGGACATCAACGACGATTCAAACGACAGCAAACAAGCACCCGCCGAGAAAAAAGACAACAAGACCGTGCTGTCAAAAATCAACGATAAATCGACCCGGTCAAAGTAGCAGCACTTTCCAATAATAGGCGCGGAACCGCTGGCAGGAATTCCCGCCCGAAACGTTTTTTTGGAACAAAGTCCGTGCTGATTTGTTGATCCTGACAAGATCAAACATGGACGGTACGACCCGGCCATAACACCCAAAAAGGAGAACGACATGAACTGGGATCAAATCCAAGGCACATGGAAAGAGTTCAAAGGCAACGCCCGTTCGAAGTGGGGCGAACTCACCGACGACGAACTGGATCAGGTCAAAGGTGACCGCGAGGCGCTTGTCGGCAAGATCCAGCAGAAGTACGGAAAGTCGAAAGAGGAAGCGGAAAAAGAAGTCGACAATTTCGTGGACTCGCTCTGATCTAGTCGAACGCAATAAAGGGTGGCCTGTCGGGCCGCCCTTTTTTTGTGCAATTCAGACCTGGTCCCATGCGCGAAAACTCAGAACGTCACCGTCCCCTGTTCACCCGCATCGGGTTTCGTGCCGGTCATCTGGGCCTTGGCGATCTCGTAAAGAAACTTTGTGCCGCTGGTCGGCGTAATGGACATCTCTGCCCGGTCCGGCGTGAACCGCAAAAGACAGATATCCGGGTCGCTTTGACCGCCCTCGAACCAGGCGTCGGCAACAAAGCTCCACACCTCATCAAGTGCTTCGCTGTCGTCAGAGGCGGCAATCACCCCTGATACGTCAGCATAGAGGCCGGATTGCGGATCGGACACAACAACTTGTGCCGGAACGGAGCCGCCACCGGCCCCCATGGCCAGGTCAGTTCCCTTGGCTGTAATGAACCAGATATGGCCGGGCCTGTCGTCGTCCAATTGGGGTGACATCGGCACCAACGCACCCTGCCCCTTGATCCCCAGCATGACCGCACGGACATCCGCCATCCGGTCCCAGAATTCCTTGTCGAGATTTGACATCTGTCGGTCCTTTCAGTCGTCGACACCGCCTGACGCGCGGCAGAAAAACGAAACGGGGCGCGGACATTGCCGCGCCCCGACGTCGGGCTTGATCTAGCCTTGATATTGGGGCTGTGCCTCAAGCGCCTCTTGCGAGCTGTCGATGTAAACGCGCACATCGCCACTGTCGTCGCGAACAATCTGAAGTTCATCAAACGTCACAGCAATCTGGTGTTCGCCCAAGCCCAGGAAACCGCCGATGTCGATCACCGCCTGGTCCATCTTGCCATCGTCCGTGAGCAGCAGCGAGTTGATTTCGCCGATATCTTCGTCGCTCGCGCCATACACTCTTGCACCGGTCAGATCCTCGGTTGTCAGGTCATCAACGACAACATCGGTGTAGCCGTCCCTTACTACTGTCGGCATCATCAAGCGCGGCCGGTCAACGCTTGCCGTCGATGTGTCCATCGCGGTATCGTTGGTGGCCATTGCAGTATCGGTCGCGTCAGCGCCGTATGCCGGTGCTTCCTCGATGCCCGCGGCGCTGGCCTTGACCACCAGAAAGAACTCGTCGGGCTTGTCGCCATCGCTCACGAAGTTCAGCTGTGACATGTCGATGGCGACATCCTTTTCGCCCATGCCAAGGAAACCGCCGACACCGACAATCGCTGCTTGCACCATGCCGTCGCGGGTCAGGATGATGTCATTGATCTCGCCAATGTCATTCCAGTCCTTCTCGCCATCCGCAGCGACGGGCACCGTGTTGTCGATATCGGCTTCAGAGGCATAGACACGCATGCCGATCAGGTGCGATGCGTAAAGATTTTTCGCCGCATCGAATGGCGTGTTGTTGAATACGCCCATGTGGCTTTCAGCCATTGCAGACCCTGCAATAACCAATGCAACAGAGGTAGTTGCCAGTAAACGTTTCATAATGTCGCTCCATTTGTTGTGGCGCTGATCTTGTCAGCGGTACACAATGGGAACCATGAACCGCTGCATTGGTTGCACCGAAATATTCGCGCGGGCGGAAGTCTGCCCGATCGTTTCCACCATCACCCGGGCAAGTCCGGCAAGGCGAAAATGCCGGTTAACGGCACTGGCGCAGGGCCCGAACCCGACACCCGGCGTGATCACCCCTTGACCCTCACCTGAGCAGATCATAATGAAACCAAGGCCGAGGCGAGTTGGCGGAGAGGTTACGCAGCGGATTGCAAATCCAAGCGAAAACAAAGCCAAAACAAAGCAATAAGATCATTTTGTTATCAGGACAAATCCGGAACGGACGGTGAATCTGATAACTGCGCTCGTTCGCGGATCGAGGTGGCACAATGAGCCTCGACGCAACCGTATGGGCCTTTGAACGGACCGGCCTAGAGCCCACCGAAAAACTGTTGCTGATCTAACTGGCGGACTTCCACACGCCGGATCAGGGCTGCAACGGGTCGGTCGAAAAACCTTCCGACTGCGTCGAACTGGATCGGCCGCAGGTCATAGTCTCTCTGTTGCGGCTTGCCGAACGGGGCCTGATCGTCTGGCGCGACAATTCTGGTGAACTTTTCATTCTCAACTTTGAAGGTGATTTCCCAGAAGGCGGGCGGCAATGAGCGTCGAAGGCGTCAAATGGGCTAGAAGTCAGAGGGGCCTAAAGCCTGCTGCAAAGATTCTGCTTATCTGTTTGGGAGACTATCACACCAAGATGCACGGTTGTTTCGTTGGACAGGAAACGATGGCTGACGAATGTGAAATGTCGATCCGTTCAATTCGTGACGACCTGGAAGCCCTCGAGGCTCGAGGTCTGTTTCGACGGGTACATGGTCCGCGCAAAAAAGTTGGCTTTCGCAAAGGTGGCGAGTTCAGAAGCGACCGGTGCATTCTGTCGTTCGAGAATGACTTCAGTGACCCCACCGCCCAAGGCGAGAACAGACCAGCACCAGCGGCAAAACTTGCCGGTGGAGCCGTCGACACCAGCGGCAAAAAATGTCGATCACCAGCGGCAGATTTTGCCGCCTAAACCTTTAGACGAAATTATTGATAGAACTTGTGCCGCTGACCGCGACACACAAAGCCTGAAAATGTTCGGAGTTGCGGAGAAAAGCGGGGTTGATGCTGAACAGATCGTCCGAGCGGCGGAGCGGTATCGGATCGAACAGACCGGGAACTCGAAGCAATACGTCACTCAGTCTGACAGCTGGCTGATCCGTCGCAGATGGGAGAACTATTCTAGCGGTGTCTTGGGCAAAGGCGATGGAGACGATGTTGAGGCCGTCGCAAAAATGCTCGCCGAGAAGATCAACGCGGGCAAGTATGTCCTGGCTGTCGCCCTGTCGGTTCCGATTGTAGATCGATTGTTCAAACTGCAGCTGGTACCGCTGGAGAGCCTCAAGCGGATGAGTGTAAACGTATGACCCACCTTCCCCCCTTCGGATCCTTTCTGGACTTCTACCGCACGGCGGTTATTCGCACCCCGGTTCATGCAAGGCCTCTGAAAAAAATAGGAGTTGGCATTAAGGTTGTTGTTGTTGTTCGAAGTCAATTCATGTGCGGCATTAAAATGCAAGACGGCTCACAAGTGTAAGAGCTTGAGCATTGTCACAGCCGCCGAGGGTTACTTCGGGCACGACAACGCGATTCGAAGGCGACAGGAGGGATCAAAAAAAAGCCTATTAGTTCGACGCTCGCGACACCACGAACCTGCAGCATCGTGAAACCAAATAATTGAGCCGAGGACCCGCTCTGCCTAGGCGCACTCCTGCGCCCAACATCCTTATCAACGGACGGCATTCGCCAAATTGCCAACCATCAGCAAACGTCCCTTTTTAGCCACGGCGCAGTCGACGATCTCATTATCCACGCACCAGAGAGCGGCGAAGCGAAATGCAGCGTTTGGTGGCTAAGATACGGAGTGATCCAGCTTGGGTCCGGTAAGAGTTCGTCGGCAAGTGATATTTCAGCAGTTGCATCGCATGCATGCGCCGCACCAACGAAACGCAAAATGCGGCTCTTTTTTTGCGTCAGTTACTGACCGATAAATTCAGACCGATCGCGATGTGAGTGCCGACGCAGTGTGAAGGATGTCCGGTTTCATAGTCTGGTTCTATTTGTTGTCTGAGAAAAAAAAGGGACAGCCGTGCGCCAAAACTGCCGCCATCCAGATCGCCACACATGACCGCGATGCGCTATTGCGGGTAGCCACGCGTTTGTGACTTGTTCGGTTGTCTTGACCCCACTAACCGTGGCCCATGTCAGCGCGCCAGAACATTCTTGCTGCAATCTACCGTCACGTCGTTTGCGTGCTCGTTGCCCTTATGCTCGTCACAACGTTGCAAGTTGGACATCTGTCAATGTGGACGACAATCAACATCGCGATGCAACCTGCGAGCCATCTGTCGGGCATGGCGTCGCATGACGGCCAGCAGCAGTCTGAAGATCATCAGACAACACCGGAATGCGTGACGATCTGCGGCGGCGCTTCGCTGACAGACCTCGCCTATCGCTCGAATGGCGTCGATGCATTCGTCGTCGTATCCTTGGGGATGTCCGCCATTGCAAGCCCACCCGGTCGCCAGATCGGCCCGGCCGAGCGACCGCCGAAACTGGTTTGATCACGTTTCACGCGACCTTTCGGGGTCGTCATCTTCTGTGATTGCGCTAATGGCGCACCAATAGGACTTGCAACATGACAAACAACTTTTCCCGCCGCGGTTTTCTGGCCGCATCCGCAGCCTTGGCTGCCTCGACCGCCTTGCCCCGCATGGCCTTTGCCCAGACGACGCCCCTGACGTTGACCGCAACCACTCGGGTTCTGGAGATTGACGGCAAGGCCGCGACTGTCTTTGGCCTCACGAACGGTAACGGGGGGCAGGGTCTTATTCTGGACCCTGGTCAGCGGTTTCGCGTCGATCTCACTAACGATCTTGACATTGAGACGATCATCCACTGGCACGGGCAACTTCCACCCAACGCGCAGGACGGCGTTCCCGATCTGCCGATGCCATTGTTGCGTTCGGGCGAAATGCGCAGCTACGATTATGCGCCGAACCCCGGCACTCACTGGATGCACAGCCATGTTCCGGTGCAGGAAATGACTCTGCTGGCGGCTCCTTTGATCGTGCGCAGTCCGGACGATCTGACGGCGGACCGGCAAGAGATCGTAATGTTCCTGCACGACTTTTCGTTCCGCCCGGCGGATGAGGTGCTGGCCGAGATCACCGGCGGTGCTGCTGGTCATGACATGTCGGCGATGGGCGGGATGCAGATGGGCGGCGGGCAGATGGCCGGCATGGACCACTCGGGAATGAACATGAACGGCATGGCGATGGACATGGCGGGCATGACGATGGACCTGAATGACTTCAATTTCGACGCCTATCTGGCCAACGACCGAACCCTGTCCGACCCCGAGGTCATCGCGGTCGAACGCGGTGGCCGGGTCCGGCTTCGTGTCGTCAATGCCGCAGCGGCGACGTCGTTTTGGATCGATACCGGCGAACTCGATGCGCATCTGGTGGCGGTCGACGGGCACTCCGTCGTCCCGTTGGCTGGGCGACGGTTCGGCATGGCGATGGCGCAACGGCTGGATATCGACATCGACCTGCCCGGAAGCGGCGCCTGGCCGGTCCTGGCGTTGCGTGAAGGAGCACGCGAACGGACCGGATTGGTCCTGTCCACGCCGGGCGCCACGGTTCCCCGGATCGCCGCCTTGTCGGACGCCGAAACACCTGCGTTCGACACAACGCTCGCGCAGGAAACGCTTTTGAAGTCCGCCACGGTTGAATCGGCCGCGCCGCTTGCGGCCCGTCCTGTCGACAGGTCGCACATGATCATGCTGGGCGGGTCGATGCAGCCTTATCTCTGGACGATCGACGGGCAGACCTGGGGCAACCACAAACCGATCATCGCACGCAGCGGCGAGCGGGTCGAACTGACCTTTCACAACATGTCTATGATGGGCCACCCGATGCACCTGCACGGGCACGTCTTTCAGGTCGTCAATGTGAATGGTCGGGCGATTCAGGGCGCGGTGCGCGACACCGTCTATGTGCCGCCGATGGCGATGATCACGGTCGCGCTGGACGCGGGCGAGGCGGCACGCTGGATGCTGCATTGTCACCACATGCCGCATCTTTCGACCGGGATGATGACCGAATTTGCCGTGTCCGCTTGAACGGCATGTGACAATTTCGATAGCGCGGGGTGGCTAGGTCTGATTGCCCCGACGCCAAGACCATGCGCGGCAGGTTCGCGTGACGATAATGGAGGATTTTCGTTTGAAACGTCGTGAATTTGTTTTCGGGACCCTTGCCGCCGCGATTGTCAATGGCCGTCCGGCCGGCGCCCACGAGGCGGCCTTCGTGCTTCCGCCAGAGTTCGCGCCGGCGATCATCGATATCGGCGAGGAATTTCTAGGCGGCGTGATTCACGTTCTTCCGAATCGTTTCAGCCTGTTCTGGACGTTGGGCGATGGCTGGGCCGAGCGTTACACCATCGGTGTCGGACGCCCGGGATTGTATCACGCTGGACAGTTCACCGTGGGAGCGAAACGCGAATGGCCCAGCTGGCGGCCCACCGACGCGATGATTGCCCGCAACCCCGATGCGTACGCCCGCTACGCTGACGGAATGCCCGGAGGGATCGACAATCCGTTGGGTGCGCGGGCGCTCTATCTGTACGACGATACCGGGCGCGACACCTATTTGCGCATACACGGCACGAACGATCCGCAAACGATCGGAACAGCGGTTTCAAATGGCTGCGCACGATTGACGAATGACCACATTGTCGCGCTTTACGATAAGGTGCCGGTCGGAACTATCGTTAACCTCTTCCCCCAGTAGCGAGGCGGCGGACTTCCGACGGAAACAAGCGTGTTCACGCGGAGTTCAGAATTTTACACTTGCCCTTCCTGCGCTGGAAGGTGCGAACGCAAGAAACATAAGCGTCGATGGGGCAGCAGGCTGCCCCAGACGTAGCCGGAATGAACAGGCATCGGGGCAGGCATGGCGTTTTCACAAAAGACCGGACTGATGCTGGCTGGCGTGCTGATTGCCGCAGGTGCAGGGTGGTATCTGCTTTCCGACACGCCGCTTGCCGATGTGACACCGGAAGCAATCGCCGCCCCACCTGGCAACGGTGCGCCGCTGGCCGAAGTCGTGGTGCCGGCAACCCTTACGGCCGAGGCAGAAACCGGCAAGACCTATTACGAGGCGGTCTGCGCGTCCTGTCACGGCGCGAATGCGGCCGGACAAGATGGCGTCGCCCCGCCGCTTGTCCACAAGATCTACGAACCCTCGCACCACGGCGACATGGCCTTTGTCATGGCCGCGCGAAACGGCGTCCCGGCGCATCACTGGCCCTTTGGCAACATGCCACCCGTCGAACAGCGTCTGACCGATGCGGAAATCGCGGCCATCGTCGCGTATGTGCGGGCGCTGCAACGCGCGAACGGAATCAACTGATGGTGCAAGTCGCAGGGCATCGCTTTTGGGCGGGGTTTCTGGCCCTCGTTGTCATTTTGATCGTTGTTCTGGCCTATCCGACGGAATCTGGCGATCCCGTCGGCGATCATGTTCATTCCGGGCAGTTCATCACCCAGGACATTTCACATCCGTCGGTATCGGCCGAATGTCATTCTGCGGGCATTTGCTCTGCCGCATTGATGCAATCTTCACTTTCGACGTTGTTTGAAGTCGACAATCTGCCTTTTGCCTTGTTGCCAGAGGCACTGCCTGTTCCGGACAGCCACCACAGCGCGACGGACACGCCTCCTCCCCGAGTCTGATTTCGGCATTCAGACGACGCGGCAGTTACAGGCAATAAAAAACAGGTGACCTATGAACAACAACGCTCTGGTGGGCGCGGTGCTTGCATCGACGCTGGGTGCGGCGGTTTTCGCACATAACGGTGCGACCGGCTTGGTGATGGACCGGATGAACGGGATGACGGC
Organism: Paracoccaceae bacterium; assembly: GCA_037969545.1. GTDB lineage: Bacteria > Pseudomonadota > Alphaproteobacteria > Rhodobacterales > Rhodobacteraceae > JBBKXP01. The sequence goes on from JBBKXP010000080.1 coordinate 28,198, forward strand.
GATGCGCGACGTGATGCGCGATCTGGCCCCGATGATGCAGGGAAGCACGGCCTTTGACGTGCGCGCGGTGCAGACCGCTGCGGCCACGCTGATGGCACATGCGGGCGACAACATGACCAAGCTGTTCCCCAATGAACCGATCCCCGCCGCATCCTTTGCGCGGGAGGATATCTGGAACAACTGGGCGGAATTCGCATCCTTGTCCGATGATCTGCGCACCGACGCAATGGGTCTGGCCGTTGCTGCCCCGAATGCTTTGACGGTGCCACCTTCGCCGGTCGACACGACCGCCGATGCGCCGATGACCGATCACAGCGCGATGCAGATGACACCGACGCCCGAGACCTTCAGCATCGCGCAGCTGATGGGCGTCGAACCGCTGCGCGAAGTCACGCGCGCAACCTCCGGACCGGTCGCGGATGGCCCCTCCGAGACCGCCCCGGCGATCGATTTCGCGATGATGGCTGCCGACGATGTGTTCGAGATGGTCAGCAAGACCTGCGCATCCTGCCACGCCCTGTTCCGGCGCGGCAACTGACATGCGGGGTTTGATCAGAGCAGCGGTGGGACTTGGCGTCCTAGGCAGTGCAGCGATTGCCGTTCTGGCCGTCTGGCCGATTGGCAAGCCCGAGGCACTGGGGATAATGACGGGCGATCCGACGCGCGGTGCATACCTTGCGCGGTCGAGCGGCTGCATCACGTGCCACACGAACATCGCCGACGCGGGCCGGGCACTGGCTGGAGGGGCGCCACTGGATACGCCCTTCGGCAGCTTTGTGCCGCCCAATATCACCCCCGACCGGGCAGCCGGAATCGGCGACTGGACATTGGACCAGTTCGCCGTGGCCGTGCGGCAGGGCATCCGCCCGGACGGCAAGGCATATTATCCGGCCTTTCCATATGAGTTCTATGCCACCTTTACTGATCAGGATATCGCGGACCTTTGGGCTGCGATCCGCACCGTGCCGCCCGTCGAACAGGCCGCCGCGCCACACGATGTCGGATTTCCGTTCAACCTGCGCTGGGGTCTGAAATTATGGCGCGCGGCCTATTTGGCACCAGTCGAGATGTCGCCAGTTCTGGGGCAGTCGGACGATTGGAACCGGGGTCAGCAACTGGCCCAAGGGGTCGCGCACTGCGCTGCCTGCCACACCGGGCGCAACATGCTGGGTGGTTTGCAGGCGGACGAAGCGTTTGGCGGCAACGACCGCCTGCCGGGGGGCAGCGTCGCCCCGTCGATCCGGGCCGCCGATTTGCGCGCAGCCGGCTGGACATCGGAC
>JBBKXP010000081.1:0-6092 GCA_037969545.1 Paracoccaceae bacterium
CTAGTGAATGGCAAGTTCGTGTTTGATCGCGTGTCCCGCGAAACCTATGCCAATGGGGCAAGGGTCAACAAAGTATTCCGCACCGCCTTTGAACAAGTCCAGATGCATCCTTATGGGGCGCACAGCGTCCGCAAGACCCTAGGCCAAGAACTGAGTGACCGAAAATTACCCTTAGCGACGCAAAAAGCGTGGTCGCAAAACATGGGTCATGAGAACTTCGCAACAACCGTGTCCAGTTACCTGCCTGTTTCTGACCAACAGCAGGGCGCGTTGATCAAAGGGTTGGACCCTTAAAAGGGGGGTAGATGAAAGTCTGCGACGATCGAATTTAGAACCGGTGCCACATATGCTGGCGCTGCAAGACGACAAGCTTTGCCCGATGCGTGAGACCTTCAAGGCGTGGCCGCAAAACATGGGACACACCAATTCGCTAATGACGGTGTCCAGCAATATGCCCGTGTCTGCCGATGCTCAGTGAGCAATCATCTTGGGCCTTGGGAATGGCAATTGATGCCAACCCTCAGCTTACCTAGTATGCTCGCCACGGGAACGCGGCCCTCAACGAGAGATCAAGGTTTTGGAGTTTGGATCAATATGACAATCCACACAGTAATTCCAGATATCCATGCAGATATTGATCGTCTCGAAGACTCTTTGAGCTGCGTCTCGCGCGACGGAAAGGTTCTTTTTCTGGGTGATTTCATTGACGCGGGGGAGGGCGTGGCGGCGGGCGGCGACGCAGAGGTCCTTCACCAGGTTAAGGCGCTAGTGGAAAGCGATCGTGCACTGGCCGTAATGGGCAACCATGAACTCAATGCGATCCTGTTCCACAAAGTGGATGCGAATGGCTGCCCACTCCGCAAGCACTGCACCAAGAATGTCGAGCAGCATCGCAGCTTCTTAGATGACTTTGGTTACAGGTCTGAACAGGCCCTAGAATGGACCGACTGGTTCCTAGCAGAACTACCGCTCTGGCGCGAGTTAGACGGTCTACGGCTTGTGCACGCGTGCTGGTCCCAAAAACATGTTAATGAAATCAAAAAGCGGCGCCCGAAAGGGTATCTTTCACACGATGATCTGGCGGAGGTCGCAGCGGAGAATACTTCGTTCGGACGAAGTGTGAAGGCGCTCGTCACAGGTCCAGAAGTCACGCTACCCGAACCTTACAAGTTCAGGGATTACCACGGCAACGAACGAAACGAAGTGCGTTTGGCCTGGTGGAATGCTGGAGCCAAGACATGGCCGGAAGCTACGTTGTCAGTGCCCAACCCAAGTGACCTACCGCGTGGGACACTCCCCGACTATGCGGCAACCGAAATCTATAGCCAACATGCTCCGCCCGTTCTGGTCGGCCACTACAAGATGAATGGCGAGCCGACCATTGAACACCCAAAAGCCGCAAGTCTCGACTACCCCGATATACCATGCGTTTACCACTGGTCTGGGGGCGACCAGCTTTCACAGGACAACCTGCAAACCGTCTAATGCAATTGAACTAGCACCCCTTACCTATCACGCGGTGATCCTACACAGATGCACGGCACAACTTTTGGACAGCTTTGATGACCGAAGAACAAAAAAAGAAGCTTGAACAAAAGCTTTGGGATATCGCGAACACTTTACGCGGCAAGATGAATGCTGATGAGTTCCGCGACTACATTCTTGGATTCATCTTTTACAAATACCTGTCAGAACGACTGTATATCTACGCCAATTCTATCCTGACGGCGGACGGGATCGACTTTGCTGACATCAAAGAAAGCACCGACGAAGGAATCGCAATATTGGACGCGGTTGCCGAAGCGGCGATTGATGAACTTGGCTATTTCCTTAAACCGTCCGAACTATTCAGCGCGGTCGCCAAGCGGGGCAGCAATCCGGGAAACTTCATAATCGAAGACCTTGCCCGCATCCTCAACAACATCGAACGCTCGACCATGGGAACGGAATCCGAGGATGATTTCGACGATCTCTTTTCTGATATGGACCTGACCTCGAACAAGCTGGGGCGCTCGGAAGAGGCCAAGAACACACTGATAGCCAAGGTCCTAACCCATCTGGACGAGATCGACTTCGAACTCGACAAGATCGACAGCGACGTGCTGGGCGATGCCTATGAATACCTGATCGGCAAGTTCGCCAGCGGGGCAGGGAAGAAGGCGGGGGAGTTCTACACCCCGCAGGAGGTCAGTACCATTCTGGCCCGCATCGTCACCACGGGCAAGACGCGGATCAAGTCGATCTATGACCCCACCTGCGGATCGGGGTCGCTGTTGCTGCGGGTCGCCAAGGAAGTTGAGGTGGGCGATTTCAACGGGCAGGAAATGAACCGCACCACCTATAACCTGGCCCGCATGAACATGATCCTGCACGGGGTGCATTATCGCAATTTCGATCTGAAGCAGGAAGACACGCTGGAGCATCCCCAGCACGCCGAAAAACGGTTCGAGGCTGTCGTTGCCAATCCGCCGTTCAGCGCCAAGTGGTCGGGGGCGTGCCGATGGACTCTTGGATCAACCACATGCCGCAGGGCATGTTCCTGAAATCGGTGATCAACGACATCGCGGCCCCGGCGTCCGGCTCGTCGCTGGGCGATTTCTGCCGCGATACCTGCATCGAGGCGTTCGACGACTGGCACCCGGTCCCGATTGCATCTTTCATCGACTACAGCTTGTCGTTCCAGGAACGCAACGTTCCCACGGTGGAACAGACCATGGTCGTCGGCGTCACACCGGCCACGGAGGGCTTCCACATCGCGTTGGCCGACGGCGAGACATTGACCGCCAGATCGGTGATCGACGCCACCGGGCACCTCAGGTTCCGCCACGTGCCGCAGGCTCTCCGGGCTTCCGGCGGCGGCGAGGACGGGCTCGTCTCGCATGTCTCCGATCACACGGAATATTCGCGCTTCTGCGGCAAGGACGTCGCGGTGGTGGGCGCCGGCCAGTCGGCCTTGGAATGCGCCGTGCAGCTACAGGAAATCGGCGCCAACGTGCACCTGCTGGTGCGCAATCCCGAGTTGCACTGGGGCGGGCCGCCGATAGAGGGCAGTTCGATCTTCCGCCGCCTTTTCAAGCCGCGCACCCCATACGGCCCCGGCTGGTCGCACGTCTTCGTCACCGAGGCGCCGACCCTCATCCGCCACCTGCCGGTCGCGATGCGGCTGGCGCTGGTCGGACGCACCTACGGACCGTCCGGCGCATGGTGGCTGAAGAGCCGCTTCAGCCCGGACATCCACACCTCGCTGTCGACCACCGTCGATTCGCTTTGCGAGCGGAATGGCAAGGCCGTGCTACGGTTGCGCTCCCCTTCGGGCGAGACGAGGAGTCTCGCGGTCGATCACGTGATCGCCGGCACAGGCTACGCCGTCGACGTCGACAGGCTGTCCCATCTCGACCCGGCGATCAGAAACCGCGTGGCGCGCGCCGGCGACTCCGGTTCGCCCCGGCTATCGGCGACATTCGAATCCACCGTGCCGGGGCTGTACTTCGCCGGCCTCACGGCCGCCGCGACATTCGGGCCGCTCCTGCGTTTTGTTCACGGCACGAATTTCTCGGCGCCAACGATTGCCGCCGCCATCGCCGGAACAAGGATTCCGGCGCAGGTGGGGACGGCGGCCTGACCTGCACGGCGCTTTGCCGCTAGTGCGGATTCCGCAGGATGTAGCGCAGCACCCATTCCACGTTCGCTGCCGACCACAGGCGATTGCGGGCGTACTGGTCGTACTTTTCGATGTTGGCGAGGATCTGACGGGCCCAGACCAGAAGCACCATGGCGCGCAGGGGAGACGCGTCGCGCGTCCAGTCGCCATCCGGCCCGTCGAGACTCTCGACGCGCGACAGCCAGGCCCGTTCCTCCTCGTTCCACTGCCCCGCTCTCAGGAGATCGACCACGATCGAACCCAACTGGTGGCCGGTGACGACCCTCCGCGCCGTCATGGCAAGTTGGCAGACATCGAAGCCGACCGGGCCGCCGCGGCCCGCGCGATCCCAGTCGAGGATGGCGGAAACCCGGCTCTCGGGCGAACCGTCGCGGTCGGTTAGCCCGGCGTAGAGCAGGTTGCCCGGACTGAAGTCGCCATGATACCAGCCCGCGCCAAGGGCGCGGCCGCGGAACGCATGCGCAAGATGCCGTCTGAATGACGCGACGGCGGCAGAGCGCGCGGTGTCGCTCATGATCGTTTTCACCGGCGCGCGCAGCGCATCGGCCGTCCTGTCGATCCATTCGCCCGCCCACGCCTCGTCCGCCCGCGCGGGTTCCGCGCCGTCGGCCTGCACCGCCATGATCAAATTGCCTGCGGAAGCCAGCGCCTTCTGCCTCGGTCCGCTGTCCCTGAGAAGGACCCGTCCGTCGACACCCGGGACGAAGGTCTCGATCGACCAGACGCTATCCCCGGAATCGACGAAGGCCAGGATCGTCGGGATCTGAAACCCGAACCGTTCGCCGATGTCTTGGGCCCGAAGCGTCTCGAGGCGCTTGCGTTGCCGTCGCAGTGACTGGGTGCCGCCGGGATTGATGCTGTGCTTCAGAATGGCGCGGGTGCAGAACGGCGGCGCGAGCCCGTGTGTGAAGGGCTCGCCGCCGCGGAGTTTCCGTTTCGCCGTGTGATCGGAGTGGAGCTTTCGGAATCGCTTCTCGAGGTGGCCCGGCACAACCGCGACGCAGTGCGCCAGCGGGTCTGCGAATCCGTGGAACTGGTCCATTCGGACGCCACCGCGTGGGACATCCCGCCCGACGTGAACGTCATGTTCTTCTTCAATCCGTTCGACGGCGCGGTCTTGGCGAAGGTCTTCGACAACATCCGCAAGTCGCTCGAAACCCATCCCCGCCGCCTGCGCGTCGTCTATGTGCGGCCCGACAAGTTCTTCGAGCGCGAGATCGACTGGCGGAGCTGGCTGTCGGTCGTGTTCGAGTTTGCCTATAGCGACGGCAAGGTGGCGGTCTACGAAAGCAGGCCCGGCGGCACCGCGCCCGAGACTTGATGCTGCGCCGCAGATAAAACGTTTTACTGGCTAGGCCAGCCAAGAGACGAAGCAGAAGCCGTCAGGGCGGACATTTCTCTGGCAGCGAAGTCTTAAACCTACCAGTCGCTCGATATTGACGACAGTTTGTTTCTCCAGCAACCATTCATGTTCCCAATTCGTTTTAAAACTGCTTCCGTCGAAAGATGAGCAGAAAGCGTGGCACGGGTGGCCGCTCTGAAGACCTACTTCCCGAGAATCGAATTGAATGGGCCAAGGATATCTGGACTGACAAGGACTCTTTTGCGCAGGTGCCCGGCGGAGCTTGGTTAATCCGGGAAGCGGCGAAAGCTCGCAGCTTGCCCGACGAGGCAGTGGACGAGTTACCGTCGAAACATCGGGCGGAGTGAATGCCTTAAAGCCAGCGGCGGAGAATGGGCAGTTGCCCTGCCTAGCTACTCCGGACGCGTATTGCCACCGTAAACCGTAGAGCGCGGCAGAAGCTAGAAGTCGCATGACCATGCCCAATTCATGTGCCGGAGGGGGGTGGGCACAAGTTTGGGATAGTGCCTTGGGCAACCGGTGTCCTCAGCGTCTACATGCATCCCCAATGCAAACATTTTGTTTTGGGGTCACTGAAGTGTGGAGTGGGCCATTCCGTCTAGGCATTGGGTCAAATGACCACGCGCGGTTTCCCAACGGTTCATCATCCGCGGCTGTCTCTTCTCATCGCCTTAAATTACGCACCAGCAGGCCATGTGAAGTTTGGTTGCAGAGCCTCATAGACCGGCCGGCCTTCTGACGGCTTAGCGTAGCCTTTGGTTTCATCCCAAAATGCGTGATAGGTCGCGTCAGGAAACGACTCAATATCGTAGCCCATCACGTTCGGCACCGCGACGCGGATACGTCTTTGCTTGTCGTCCAACATGAGCGCCGCGCCGCATTCCAAGCAGGTGCAAAGCTCCAAGGGCCCGTCTGGATTGTCTTTGTTGAACGGTTGCCTTGCCATCTTCTCGGGATGGTCAGCGCTCACGTCTTTCCAATTGAAGAACGCGACATGCGTATGCTGCTGCCCGGTCACGGATTTGCATACGTTACAATGGCATTCATGGTTGTCGATCGGTTCGGCTT
>JBBKXP010000082.1:0-6976 GCA_037969545.1 Paracoccaceae bacterium
CATCGGGGTCCTGCCCCATCGCGGCGAATATCGCGCCCGACCACCAGTATAGCGGCATCGCCAGCACCGCGAACGCCAGGCTGAGCCATAGCGCCATCCGGGTTGTCCGCCGCGCCGTCGTTTCGTCGTTCTCGGCAGCGGCGGCGGCAACCATGGGCATCACGGCGTTGCCGAAACCCGCGCCGACGATGAAGATGACGAACCAGTAGGATGTCGCCAGCGTGGCCGCCGCAAGGGCGCTGACCGAATACCAACCCAGCATGATCGTATCCGTCATGTGTACCGCGAAACCGGCCAGCGCGGCGCCGACCAGCGGCAGGCCGAGGCCCAACAGGGATCGCGCGTGCTGGCGATAAGGGGTGACGGACGTTGGGATCATCCCGCCCCCTTAGCCCAAGGATTAAGCAAGGTGAATGGCGATTGATCACACTTGCGGCGATCCGCGTGCCCGGACCTGCAGACCTGCGGATTCTATAGTCGGTCGGCATGTGAGAACCAGATGCACCACTGCCCCGGACAGTTCGTGTTGCACATTGCCGCAGGGCCGCTAATTTTGGCAAACACGACGGAAGGCGGTGACCCGATGCCAGACCCGACCCTGATCAAGGACGCCCAGGATTTTTTCACCAGTCTGGCCCGGGACAACACAAAGGCCTGGTGGTCGGCGCACAAGGAGACCTACGACGCCCGGATCAAAGCCCCGGCGCTGGACCTGATCGCCGCGATGACGCCACGCTTGGCTACTGGTAGCGGCCATCCAGTGGCAGGCAAGCTGTTTCGGCCGCATCGTGATGTTCGGTTTTCCAAGGACAAGACGCCCTACAATACGCATCTGCACATGATGTGGACCTTCGCGGCGAGTGGGCGACAGGACCCGGTTTTCTTTTTCGGAATCGCGCCGGAACACGTGACCGTCGGGGCCGGGGTCACGGGATTTGACAAGCCGGTGCTGGAGGATTGGCGGCGGATGGTCGATCTGGATCAGATCCGGATCGGCACGTTAATGGCGACTTCGTCGGCTGCCGGTTTCATGTTCCGGGAGCCGGAATTGAAGCGCGTCCCCGCGCCCTATCCGGCCGATCACCCGCTGGCCGACCTGCTGCGCAGCAAGGGGCTGGTGGTGAGAAAGGATCTGGGTGGCACGGGCGATCTGGCGGATCGACTGATGGCGGAGTTTGCGGCGGCGCTGCCGGTGCTGCGGATGCTCGACTCCATCCTCTGAGCGCAGGCGAGGGAACTGGGACCTCTCTGGGGCGCAGTTGCGGCAAAGTGAAACCAAGGGCCAGTTATCGGCCAGACCGGGCGCATCTAGCTGCCAGTGGCGCGAAACTTGGCCATCAGGTAGGGGCCGGATTTGACCGGCGGATAGGCGGCCGATCCGTCCAGCGGCGTGATGATCGCGTCCCAGTCCGGCTGATGAAAGAACGCCAACGACTGGCGGGCCGGCTGGTCGGGTCGGGCGATGACCCGGTGCAGGGTGCTGACCCAGACGTCGGCGGTCCAGCGTGCCATCAGGTCACCGATGTTGATGACGAAGGCGCCGGGCGGTGCGGGCACGTCGATCCAGGCGTCGCCCCGCGCGATCTGCAACCCCTGCGATCCCGTTTGCGGCAGCAGTATGGTCAGCGAGCCATAATCGGTATGCGCCCCGGCGCGCTGCTGGCGATCCAGCGGCACCGTCGTCGTCGCCGGATAGTTCAGGGCACGCAGGGCCGAGATCGGCTGGCCGATGAAGGCGGCAAAATGGTCGCGGGGCAGCGCCAGCGCATCGGCAAACGCCGCCATGACGCGGGCAGCGAGGTGTTCCATCGCGTTGTAATAGGCCGTCCACGCGGGCCGGAAACCGGGGATGTCAGGCCAGAGTGTCGGCTGGTAACAGAACGCCAAAGCGTCGGGGTCGGAAACGTTGTCAGGCGTGTTCAGCGGGCCGCCGTTGAAGGATTCCTTGAGGTCGGGCGGGGTGTCGTCGCCCTTGGACTTCGCCAGCGCCTCTTTATCGGGGCCAAGGTAGCCGTAGGGGTAGCCGGCATAGGGGGCGGCGACCATTTGCTTGGCGTCGGGTGGTTGCGCGAAAAACGTTCGCACCGCGTCCCAGATGTTGTTGATCGTCGCGTCGGGAACGCCATGTCCGGTCAGCACCAGAAACCCGGTATCGCGGCAGATCGCATCGATTTCTGCGGCGCGGGCGCGGCGGGTGATCCCGGTCGCCGCCTCGAACGCGCCAAGGTCAAAGTGGGGAAAGGTCATTTCAGCACGTCGCGCCAGCTGTGGCGGGGGGCGAAACCGACCATGCGTTTGGCTTTGTCGTTGGCATAGAACGTTTCGTCCCTTTGCATCGGGCGGGTTTTTCTGACGCCTTTGTAGAACGTCTGAATCACTTCGTCCGTTGTCATCCCGACCGACATGTCGTCATTGGAGACGTTGAAAATCTGATAGCCGAGGCCGTCGGTTTTCAAGCAGTGATCGACCATCTGCCCCAGATCGCGGGCGTCGATATAGGCGAAGATATTGCGCCGCCGGGTTTCGGGATTGGCGATGTATTTCCGAAAATCTGTTTCATATTCATGCGGTTCAATGACGTTATTGATGCGCAACCCGTAGATGTCGATACCTGATCGCGCCTGAAACGACCGCGCCGTCACCTCGTTGCAAACCTTGGACATGGCGTAGCTGTCGTGCGGCACAGTCGGGTGATCCTCGTCAACCGGGATATAGTCAGGCTGCTTGATCCCTTGCGCGAAGCAGACCCCGTAAGTGGTTTCGCTGCTGGCAAAAATCACCTTTTTGATCCCCAGTTTCACGGCGGCGTCGATGACATTGTATGTGGACATCGTGTTGATGCGGTATGTTTCGTTATCCGGTCTCAGCAAGATGCAGGGAACGGCGGCGAAATGCACGACCGCGTCGTAGGTTGGCGGGCCTGCGGAGGCGTCGAGTTCGTCAAAATCCGCATAGGCCGACATGGCGTTGAACACCTGCCCGGCATCGGTCAGATCGACCTGCAGGGCGTCGCCTCCGGCCCCCGGCGGCACGGCGAGGTCGATATTGGTCACCCGGTGTCCCTGTTCGCGCAGGTAAGCCACCGCATGTTTGCCTGCCTTGCCGCTGCCGCCGGTAAAGAAAATTCGCATTTGTCGCCCCCAAAATTGCCGCGCCATTGTCGCGCCCGGGCAGGCAATGGCAATCCCACCCTTTCATGGGGCGGGCCAAGGCGCTAGCACTTGGCTGAACCTGAACCGGAGAACGATCATGTCCACCCTCTACGGCGTCTTTCGCAGCCGCGCGACCCGCAACCTTTGGCTGGCGGACGAATTGGGGATCAGCCTTGACCATGTGCCGGTCATTCAGGCCTACCGGGTCAAGCCCGGCCAAACGGATGTGCCGATGACCACGCAAGATCCGGCGTTTCTGGCGATCAGCCCGGCAGGTGCGATTCCGGTGTTGGTGGATGGCGATCTGGTGCTGTCGGAATCGCTTGCCATAAATCTTTATCTGGCGCGCAAGCATGGCGGACCGCTGGCCCCTGCCGATCTGGCAGAAGATGCGCAGATGCAGCAATGGGCGATGTATGGGCTGACTGCGATCGAACCCCACGCCCTCGGGATCTTGTATGCCGTTACCGAAGGCCGCGCCGACAGCGCCGAGGTGACCGAAGCGGCTGCGGCGTTGCAGCGGCCGCTTGCGGTGCTTGCGGCGCATCTGGCCGGGCGGTCGCAGATGGTCGGCGGGCGTTTTACCGTCGCCGATATCAACATGGCCGAGATTTTGCGCTATGCGCAGGCGCATCCGACATTGGTTGGCGGCTTTCCGGCGCTGGATGAATGGCTGAAGGCCTGTCAGGCCCGGCCCTTCTTTCAAACGATGATGGATCGCCGCGCCGCAGAGCCGGCCTGATTTTTCGGGGCTGGCAACTGCGAACGCCGTGCTATGTCCTTGTGCAACCCAAAGGAGAAGCACGATGAAACGTCTGTTCACCGGCATTGCGATTGCCGCCAGCCTTGCCAGCGCCGCGACCGCCGAAAACCGTATCGACGGGATGCGCCCGGATGCCCCTGCCCTTGCGGCGCGGGGCGATCTGGTCATCGGCGTGACCACCCTGACCTTTACCAATCCCGGCCAGATTGACATCGTGAATGCCACCGCCGACACCGCTCCGACCTATGACCGGACTTTGACGGTCGAAGTCTGGTATCCGGCGGCGGAAGGCACCCAAACCGGTGGCGCTTATACCGCCTTGCTGCGCGACGGGGTGACCGCGGTGACTCTGCTGGGGCAGGCCGCGCGCGACGCCGCACCTCTGCAGGGGCAGACCTATCCGCTGGTGATCCTCAGCCACGGCTATCCGGGCAACCGGTTCCTGATGAGCCATCTGGGCGAAAACCTTGCCTCCAAGGGCTATGTCGTCGCCTCCATCGACCATCCCGACAGCACCTATGACGACATGACCGCCTTTGGCTCGACACTGGTCAACCGACCCTGGGATCAGCGGTTCGTGCTAGACAGTCTGGCAGGGCTCGACACCGAACTCGGGGCGATCATCGATGCCGACCAGACCGCCGTCGTCGGCTATTCGATGGGTGGCTACGGGGCGTTGATTTTTGCGGGCGGCGGGGTGACCGAGGCGGCACCGTCATTCAGCTATGCCGCACCGCAACGGCTGCTTGAGCGCAATATGGTCGGCACCGACAGTCTGGCCGGGCTGGTCGACCCCAGGGTCAAGGCGGTAGTGGCCTTTGCGCCCTGGGGCCGCAATACCGATTTCTGGGATGCCGCCGGGCTGGCTGGGGTTGAAAAGCCCCTGCTGCTGATCGCGGGCAGCGTCGATGACGTGGCGGTCTACGCTGCGGTGCGCCAGATTTTTGCCGAAACCACCGGCACAACCCGGCATTTGCTGACCTTCGAAAACGCCAACCACAATGCCGGGGCGCCGATCCCGGCCCCGGTCGAAAGCTATGCGTTCAACGACACCTTGGGCTTTGCGCCGTTCGACCATTACGCCGATGCGGTCTGGGACAATGTGCGGATGAACAACATCAGCCAGCATTTCATCACCGCCTTTCTTGACCTGCACCTCAAGAACGCCGCCGCGATGCAGCCTTATCTCAGCCTCGTGCCGCGCGCCGCCGACGGGGTCTGGGCCGTGGACGAGGCCGGTGCACCGACCGCCGATTTCACCTATTGGGAAGGGTTTCAGGACCGCACCGCAGCAGGTCTGGAATTCGAGACACTGACGCCAGGCAACTGACCGGGCGGGGCGCCAACCAGCAGTTGCCCCGCGTGATCCGGCCTGCCACAATACCGGCCAATCAGTTCTCAGAAAACGAGCAGTCATGGCCGACGACCTTCTCTCCGCCAGCGGACCCGACGACTATAACGCCGACAGCATCGAGGTGCTGGAGGGGCTGGAGCCTGTGCGCAAGCGCCCGGGCATGTATATCGGCGGCACCGATGAACGCGCCTTGCACCATCTGGTGGCCGAGGTGCTGGACAATTCGATGGACGAGGCCGTGGCCGGCCATGCGACCCGGATCGAGGTCGAACTGCACGCCGATTATGCCGTGACGATCCGCGACAACGGGCGGGGTATCCCGGTCGACCCGCACCCGAAGTTTCCGGGTAAATCCGCGCTCGAGGTGATCCTTTGTACGCTGCATTCCGGGGGCAAGTTCGGCGGCAAGGCCTATCAGACGTCGGGCGGTTTACACGGGGTCGGTGCGTCGGTGGTCAATGCGCTGTCCGACAGTCTTGTGGTGCAGGTGGCGCGCAACAAGGAGCTGTATGAACAGCGGTTTTCGCGGGGCGTGCCCTTGGGGCCGATTGCGAAACTTGGGGGCACGCCAAACCGGCGCGGCACCACCGTGACCTTTCACGCCGACGAGATGATCTTTGGCCATCACCGGTTCAAACCAGCGCGGATGTTCAAGACGATCCGATCGAAGGCCTATCTGTTTTCCGGCGTCGAGATCCGTTGGAAATCCGCGATCGATGATGGTGAAACCCCGACCGAGGCGGTGTTTCATTTTCCAGGCGGGTTGGCCGACTATCTGGGCGAGCAACTCAACGGATCGTCGACCTATGCAGATGCGCCTTTCGCCGGGACCGTCGATTTCACCGAGAAATTCAAGTTGCCGGGCAAGGTGGAATGGGCGATCAACTGGACGCCGTCGCGCGACGGGTTCATCCAGTCCTATTGCAACACCGTGCCGACGCCCGAAGGCGGCACCCACGAGGCCGGGTTCTGGGCGGCGATCCTGAAAGGCATCCGTGCCTATGGGGAGCTGACGAAAAACCGCAAGGCCGGCGACATCACCCGCGAGGATCTGGTCGCGGGCGGCTGTGCGCTGGTGTCGTGTTTTATCCGCGAGCCGGAATTCGTCGGCCAGACCAAGGACCGGCTGGCGACGGCGGACGCGCAGCGACTGGTCGAGGGCGCGGTGCGCGACCATTTCGACAACTGGCTGGCGGCGGATACCAAATCGGCGGGCGCGATCCTTGATTTTCTGGTGCTGCGGGCCGAGGAGCGGCTAAAGCGGCGGCAGGAAAAGGAAACGGCGCGCAAGACCGCGACGAAGAAACTGCGCCTGCCCGGCAAACTGGTCGATTGTTCGGCGACCAACCGCGAGGGGACGGAGCTGTTCATCGTCGAGGGGGACTCGGCGGGCGGATCGGCCAAAATGGCGCGGGACCGGCGGACGCAGGCGCTGCTGCCGCTCAGGGGGAAAATCCTCAACGTGCTGGGCGCGGCATCCGGCAAGATCGGGACCAATCAGGAAATTGCCGATCTGACGCAGGCTTTGGGCGTGGGTCTGGGCAGCCGGTTCAACATCGACGATCTGCGCTATGACAAGATCATCATCATGACCGACGCCGATGTGGACGGCGCGCATATCGCGGCGCTGCTGATGACATTCTTCTTCACCCAGATGCGCCCGATGATCGACACCGGACATTTGTATCTGGCCTGCCCGCCTTTGTA
>JBBKXP010000083.1:0-3530 GCA_037969545.1 Paracoccaceae bacterium
GACATACATGTCGAAGACCGAGGGCTGCAGTGGCTCAGGCAGGCCCGCGATGCCGGGGCGGCGAAAGTAGTGCTCGACATAGATCTCGCGCGCCTTCTCCTTGGTCAGGCGGCGCACATCGGCCTCGGTGACGCGGTTATCGCCGGTCAGATCAATGCCCAGCCGCCGCATCGTGCCCAGTGTGACGCCATATTTCGTGGCGCCGCCCGGATCGTCGGAGTCGTTCACATAGCCGCCTTCGCGGGTGATGATCTCGTCGGCAATCTCGGCTACGGTTTTCATGGGCTGGCCCCCCTCATCTTCGAGGGAGGAATCCGCCATTTTCCGTTAATTCCGCCGCAACAGAGCGTGCGCTACCCGCCCGTGCCACTTTCGGGTTCGACGTAGACGCCCTGTTCCTTCAAGGCGTCGATCACCTCTTTCGGCATGTAAGTCTCGTCATGCTTTGCCAGAATCTCGGTCGCCTCGAAGCGGCCGTCGACATAGCGCCCGGTGGCCACTGTGCCCTGACCTTCGCTGAAAAGATCGGGGCGCGGGTTGGCGCCGACATAGCGCACCGGCACATCCGCGCCGCCATCGGTGACCACGAACGAGAACTGCACGCCGGTCACCGGGCCGATGCTGCCTTCCTTCACCAGCCCGCCGATGCGGAAGGTCTCGGAAGGCGCGGGCGGTGCCGCGATCACCTCCGACGGCGAGCGGAAGAAGGCGATACCGTCGCGCATGGCGTAGCCGATCAGCGCCGTGGACGCGGCAAGCGCCACGGCGGCCAGCACGATCACCTGGATGCGGCGTTTCTTTTTCAGACCTATCATATGCCGGTTGCCGCCTTGCGAGTTCACCACTGGACAGCCCCGATCTAACGGTCCGGGCGCCGGGATTCAAACCCCATCAGTGGCACGACACGGCTTTCTTGCAAGGTATCTATCCCGGCGCCCGCACCACTTTGCACCGTGCTTTGTTGCGATTCCACAACAGCACTTGGGTATCTGAAAGCTTGAAGCGCCATTTCGAGGCCCGCTAATTGACGATCTGACGCAGTGGGCGCAGAAACTTAACGCAGGGGAATCTGATAAGGATGTTCCAATGATGATAAGATCAACGCTTCTTTGCAGCGCAGCACTTGCGCTCTGCGCGTCCGCAGCCACCGCTCAGAATTTCGGCGGTTGGGCCACATTGTCCTTCGGTCAGGACGTCTACAATAACGCCGACGATCCTACCGACAGCGACTATGACAATGCCACTGCGACTGTCATTGGTTTTTCGGGCTCGGTCGGCGGGTCTTTCGGGGCGTTCGGCATGCAGCTTGATGCGAACACGGAATCGAGTGGCGACACCGACGAGCCGGGCTATGCAGCAAGCACCTACACGCTTCACGCAAATTATCGTATGGCAAACTATGCCTTCGGTATTTTCGGCGGCAAGGCCACCAATAACGAGAACACCGATTCCGACGACGGTGAGGTGGAGTTCTACGGCATCGAGGCCGCTGCAGAGTTCGGCGATTTTCATGTTGCCGGTCAGTTCGGCCAGGCAAGCCATGAAAACAGCCATTCATCGCTCGATTACAACAATTATGGCTTCGCGATTGTCGAAGGCCACTACTACCTGCAGAACGGGATGACCGTGTTCGGCAACATCGGCTACGGCGGCGGTCAGGTTCACGGCGACAACATGAATCTTACCCAAGTCGAAATCGGCCTAACCACGCCTTTGGGATCGACCGGTGTTCTGGGGTCGGCAAGCATTCGCCATGCGAACGTGAGTGGTGATGATGGCTCGATCAATCAGACCCGCTTCATGCTGGGGCTGACAATTCCGTTTGGGGGCGCGATCCGCGACGTTCGGCGCGACAGCACCCCGATGATCAACTCCAACCTGCCTGCCACGGTCGCGGTGTTCACGGAAGTCACCGACTGACGCGGCAGATCGACAGCAGACGAAGTGGAAGGTTGACGCGGGTCCAAGTGATCCGCGTTTTCCGTTTCTACCCCTCGGGAAATGCCGCCTCGAAGGGCATCGCGCGGTGCATGAACTGCGTCGCCTTGGCGCCGACGCGCTTGGGGTCGCCAGTGGTCAGAAGCTTGGCTTGCGTGCCGTGGCCGAGAAATTCAGGCCGCCGCGCAAGGTAATCGGCAAGGCTTTCGGCGACGAGGTTGGCCTGGCTGTAAACCTCGACCTCCGGCCCCAGCGCATCGCGGAACACCTCTTCCACCAGCGGGTAATGCGTGCAGCCGAGGATCGCGGCCTCGGGCTTCGGCATCCGCCGCTGCAAGGCCTCGACATGAGAGCGCACCAGCGCCTCGGCCAGGATCATGTCGCCCGCCTCGATCGCATCGACGACACCGCCGCAGGGCTGCGCTTCGACATCGACGCCGATGGCGCGGAACGCCAGTTCGCGCTGGAACGCGCGCGACGACACCGTGGCGGGCGTGGCGAACAGTGCCACATGCTTCACCGCCACTTCGCGCGGCGGCGAGTTGTCGCCCCAGTTGCGTTCGGTGAGCGCCTCGATCAGCGGCACGAACACGCCAAGGACGCGCTTGTCTTCCGGTACCCAGCTTTCCTGCATCCGCCGCAGCGCCGCGGCACTGGCCGTGTTGCAAGCCAAAATCACCAGATCACATCCCGCATCAAACAGCCGCTGCACACCCTTGGTGGTCAATTCATAAATGTCATCCGCGTCGCGCACCCCGTAAGGCGTGTGCGCGTTATCGCCGAAATAGACCAGCGGCACATCGGGCATCGCCTTGGCGACGGCCTCTAGCACGGTCAACCCACCTAACCCGGAATCGAAAATACCAACGGCCATGTCACTGCTTTCACCACTGCGTCACAGCCCTGAATATGCCGCTTCCCGGCCCAGCACCACCGCCAAAAGGCACCCTATTCCGCAGCCGTCTTCAACACCTTCGGACCCGCGCTCAACGCGGCCAGCAATTCTTCACGCCGCTTGGCCGCCTTAACCTCATTGGCCTGTTTTACCGGGCCGAACCCTCTGATCTGCAACGGTAATTCCGCCAAGGCCACCGCCGCATCCATTTGATCCGGCTTCAAATCGCGCACCATCACGGCCATATCCGCCGCATACTGCTTGATCAGCGACCGCTCCATCTTACGCTCTGCCGAATAGCCGAACACGTCAAACGGCGTGCCGCGCAGCCGCCTCATGGCCGCCAACAGCGGGAACAGCCGCGCCATGCCCGCGCCAAATTGCCGCTTCACCGGACGCCCATCTGCGCCCATCCGCGACAAAACCGGCGGCGCCAGATGATATGTCAGCTTCAGATCGCCATCAAACTCCTCCCGCGCCTTGGCCGCGCTGTCTTTCAACAGCCGCGCAACTTCGTATTCATCCTTATAGGACAACAGCTTATGATAGCCCTTGGCCACGGATTCCCTAAGCCGCACATCAGAAATACCATCCAACATCTTAAGATAGCGTTTCGCCAATCGCTTTGATTGATAGGCCGTCAAATGATCCGCCCGAAACGCGATTTTCTCCGCCAATGACTTCGGCTTTTCCACTA
>JBBKXP010000084.1:0-3812 GCA_037969545.1 Paracoccaceae bacterium
CGGCATCGGAATCTGGTCGGTTTCAAAATAGGACGCGCCACGCGCCGCCCAGTTTATCCCGGTCGGAAACCAGCGCCCGGTCGTCGGCGGCAGGTCGGCAAAGGGCGCCCAATAGTCCCAGGCGCCTTTCAGCAATAACAGGGCATAGATGATGCAAAGTGCCGCCGACAGTAGTCCCATCGCCCGGCGGGCAGGACGCGACACCATGTTGGTAATCGCATCGACTCCCAGATGTGCAGTGACTTTGAACCCATAGGCGATCCCGAACAGGACCAGCCAGGCGAACAGGGTCAGGGTGACTTCAAGACTCCAGATCAGGCTGGCATTAAAGACGTAGCGGCGCACCACGTTGATAAAGGTCAGCAAGGTCATCAGACCCAGCATCAGGGCAATGGCGTTTTCCTCAAAGCCGTGAACGAACCGCGCCAGGGGCGTCTTGGGTTCGTATCTCCAACCTGCGCTCATCGCCCCGCTCCCCCTGCATTGCGTTTGATGCCGCCCGGACCCCTCCCGGTCCGGGCGACACCTTGATCGCCCGACAGACTTACATGCTGTCGTTGATCGCTTGCGCGGCGTCGATGTTGTCCTGTCCGACTTCTTCGGCAAACTGCGTCCAGACCGGCTTCATCGCGGCGACCCACTCGGCACGCTGTTCCGGCGTGAGTTCGACGATCTTGCCGCCAGCATCGAGGATCGCCTGGCGTGCTGCCAGATCGACCTCCTGCACGGCGGCGTTGCGTTCTGTCGTAACCTCACCGACGATCGTCAGGAACTGATCGCGCACCGCCGGGTCAAGACTGTCCAGAAAATCGACCGAGCTGACCAGCATGTAGTCGATGATCCCGTGGTTGGTTTCGGTGATGCCGTCCTGCACCTCGAAAAATTTCTGGCCGTAGATGTTCGACCAGGTGTTTTCCTGTCCGTCGACAACGCCGGATTGCAGCGCCCCGTAAACCTCGGCAAAGGCCATCGGCTGCGGGCTGGCGCCAAGTGCTTCCATCTGGGCGACCAGCACATCGCTGGGCTGAACCCGGAACTTCAACTCATTGGCGTCACTGGGAACCAGCAGTGGCACATTGGCGCTGATCTGTTTCATGCCATTATGCCAATAGCCCAGGCCCTGAACACCGCGACGCTGCATCGCATTCAGCATCGCCTGACCGGTTTCAGAGGCCTGAAACGCATCGACCGCGTTGATGTCCTTGAACATGAACGGAAGGTCGAACAGGCGATAGGCCTTGGTGATCGATTCAAACAGCGACAGCGACGGAGCGGCAAGTTGGACATCGCCGCGCAGCATCGCCTCGATCACTTGTTCGTCGGTGTAGAGGGTCGAGTTTGGAAACACTTCCATGCACATCGTGCCGTCCATTTCGGCATTGACCCGCTCCATCAAAAGTTGGGCCGCGATTCCCTTGGGGTGTTTGTCTGTGTTGGTGACATGGCTGAACTTGACGACGATCTCGCCTTCGTCACAGCCCATCGGATCGGCCTGCGCCACAGTGGCGGACAGGACGACTGCAGCTGCAGCGGCGGCAGCAAAATTGAACTTCATGGGGTCTCCTCCCGTTTGAGACTGAACTTGAGCGCACCCGATAAGGATGCAACTGCAATCAAGATTGCTAGTCCAGACGGGCAAGACAAACACAAACTGAATGCAGCGGTACGCGTGTTAACACTCATGTGATATCATCAACTTACAGGTATTGTCTTCTGCAAGAATACCGACCGGCGCCCCGGACTGGCGGAATGCCGCACAGAATAGGGGACGAACTGTGCGGAAAACCGCACACATTCTAGTCGGACATCGGCACCGCACCACCCGCCGCCCGGTGGTGGGCAAGATCGGGCGCGATCCGTCCGGCGATCTCGGCACAACCTGCCGGCGGGGCATATTGCGCCAACCGCTCCTGCCAGATCGCCGTGGCACGCACCTCGGCCGTCTGCGCCCCGTCTGCATTCCAGTTGCCAAAGTTGCGCAAATCGGCGTTTAGCGGCGCGTAGAACGCGCGGTCGAAACGATCCATCGTGTGCTGCGTCGCAAAGAAATGGCCGCCGGGTGCGACATCCTTGATGGCATCGAACGCCATTGCGCCGATGTCGCTCTCGGGGGCAACGCAAAGTTCGGCGATGGTCTGCAGTGCCTCGATGTCGCAGATCAGCTTTTCAAAGCCAAAGGTCAACCCGCCTTCCAGCCAGCCGGCACCGTGAATGATCATCGTCGCTCCGGCCAGAACCGCACCCCAGAGGCCCATCAGGTTTTCATGCGCTCCCTGTGCATCGGTGGTGTTGGACGCCGACCCCGAGGCCGACCGCCAAGGCAGCCCGATATGACGCGCCAGTTGCCCGGCACCCAACTGCATCTTGATGTGTTCGGGCGTGCCAAAGGCCGGGGCGCCCGATTTCATGTCGACGTTCGACGAAAATCCGCCATAGCTGACCGGGGCGCCGGGCTGGACGATCTGCGCCAACGTGATGCAGGCCAGCGCCTCGGCATGTTGCAGGACCAGCGCCCCGGCCACCGTGATCGGCGCCATCGCCCCCGCAAGGCAGAACGGGGTGATGATGGTCATCTGCCGGGCCCGGGCGAAATCGATGATGCCCTGCGCCATCGGCAGGTCAAGGCGGCGCGGCGAGTTTGAATTGATCACGGTCGAGGCCCAGACCCCACCGGCGAACTCGGCGTCCGACAGCGCCAACCCGGTCTGGATCAACTCGAACGACTGCGCGACCTGCCCCGGTCCGCGCGCATAGATAAAGATCGGCTTGTCCGAAAGCGTCAGTTGCGCTTCGGTTGTGGCCAGATGGCGCAGGGCAACGGGAACGTCCTGTGGTTCGGGCGCCAGCGGGCACATGTGCAGCACGTCAAAGGTCTGCACCAGTTTGATCGCGTCGCGGCAAGTCTCCATCGACCCCGGTTGCCGGCCGCGCACCCGGTCGCTGACATTCGGGCAGCCCCCTGCGGCGGTAAAGGTCAACGTGCCGGTTTCATAGGTCTGCTGCCGTGCCGGATTGGCGGCGCGAAGCTG
Source organism: Paracoccaceae bacterium (assembly GCA_037969545.1). Classification (GTDB taxonomy): domain Bacteria; phylum Pseudomonadota; class Alphaproteobacteria; order Rhodobacterales; family Rhodobacteraceae; genus JBBKXP01. Next base: position 3,030 of record JBBKXP010000084.1, read on the forward strand.
AAAAGACCCAGGGGCTGTGGCCAGCGCCGCGGCAACGATGTCGCGGCCGATGAACACCATGTCATCGACCACACGGGCACCCGCGGCGGCAAGGATCGCGCGGGCCTCGGGCAGCAGAATACTGATCCCCAACGTCTCCAATACCTTCAGCGCGGTCTCGTGCAGACTGGCAACCTCGTCATCGGAAAATACAGCTTGCGGGGTGAAGGGGTTGCGCAACTGGCGGTAGTTGACCTGACGCGCCGCCGGATTGCTTTGGCGGGCGGCGCGACCGCGACGGATGTTTTGTTCGTTCATCTCCGAAAATCCTCTGGGCGCAATCCATGCTTTGCCAGTTTGTCGTAGAATGTCTTGCGTGGCAGTTTCAGCATGATGGCCGTCTGCGATGCATTACCGCGATTGCGCCGCAGCGCCTCGCTCAAAAGCGACCTTTCAATCTCGGCCATTTGTGCGGTCAGCCCCAGTCCATCGGTGCGATCCGGGTCGTTGAGGCCCAGAGCAAAGCGCATCGCCGCATTCATCAGGGCCCGGGCGTTGCCGGGCCACTCCTGCGCCATCAATCGGGCGATCACGGCAGTGGTGATCGGTGGTTCCGGGATATTCGCCTGCTCGCAGGCCTGTGCGACATAATGGCGGAACAGGACCGGAATATCTTCCGCCCTCTCGTGCAGTGCCGGGATACGCACACGTATCAGGTCAAGGCGGTAGAATAGATCGGCGTTAAAGCTGCCCGCCGCGACTTCGGCAGCCAGATCGCGGGTCGTGCCGGCAATGATCCGCGCC
>JBBKXP010000085.1:0-9378 GCA_037969545.1 Paracoccaceae bacterium
CGGGCGCATCTGTTCACCGGGTTTCCCTGGGCCGGGTTCGCCCAAGGGCTGATCGACACGCCCTTGGTTGGGGTCGCTGCCCATGTCGGGGCGGACGGGTTGGCGGTGGGGCTGCTGGCGACAATCGCGCTGTTCGTCTGGTTGGCCGAAAGGCTGACATCGCTGGTCTATCCACTCGCCGTGCTCGGCCTGATCGGCCTCATGGTTCTCTTGCCCGGTCCCGAACCCGCTAGCGTTCCGACTGAGGCTCCGCTAATCCGGCTGGTGCAACCCAATGCGCCGCAGAATGAAAAGTGGGATCCCGACCGTGCCCCGGTCTTCTTTGACCGGATGCTGACGTTCACCGGCGACGGGGCGGTGCCTGCGTTGGTGGTCTGGCCGGAAACCGCGATTCCCTACCTGATGGAATACGCCGATCCGGCCTTTGCCGAGGTCGCCGATGCCGCACGCGGGGCACCGGTGGTGGTCGGGATCAACAGGCGTGAAGGTTTGCGGTATTACAACGCATTGGCCGTGATCGGGCGCGGCGGGCAGGTGCAGGCAGTTTATGACAAGGTGCACCTGGTGCCGTTTGGCGAATACATCCCCTTTGGCGACTGGCTTGTGCGGCTCGGCGTCAGCGCCTTTGCGCCGTCGCAGGGAGGCGGTTTCAGCGCTGGCCACACTTCTGACCTGATCGACCTGCCGGGGATCGGCAAGGCGCAGACGCTGATCTGCTACGAGGGCATTTTCGGGGTCGAGGTGAACGCCGTGGCCGAACGCCCGCGCCTGCTGCTGCTGATCACCAATGACGCCTGGTTCGGACCGGATGCGGGGCCGTTGCAGCATCTGGTGCAGGCGCGGTTGCGGGCAATCGAACAGGGCTTGCCGATGGTGCGCGTCGCCAACACCGGCGTGTCGGCGATGATCGACGGGCACGGTGCGGTCGTTGCGTCTCTGGCAATGGGGCAGGCGGGAGCCATCGACGTGGCGCTGCCCCTGGCCTTGCCCCAAACGGTCTATGCGCGAGTGGGCGACTGGCCGTTGTGGCTGTTGCTGGGCCTCGCCACATTGGCGCTGATCGTGACGCGGCAACGGAAACCGGTTGACCCGGCGCTGCGGCGGCCCTAGCGAGGGCCGATCAAACTCCCTGTCACAACGGCTTCCTGGCGTGACGGGCAAACATGAATGGAGCATTTCATGGCACGACAGAACTTTACCTTCACCTCGGAATCCGTTTCCGAGGGACACCCCGACAAATTGTGCGACCGGATTTCGGATGCCGTGCTTGACGCGTTCATCGGCGAAGAAACCGAGGCGCGGGTCGCCTGCGAAACATTTGCCACCACCAACCGGGTGGTGATCGGCGGCGAAGTCGGGCTCAGCACCGTGGAAAAGACCAAGTCATTCAGGGCGCGGATCGACGGCATCGCCCGCGACTGCATCCGCGACATCGGCTATGAGCAGGACAAGTTTCACCACGAAACGGTCGAGATCACCAATCTGCTGCACGAACAGTCCGCCCATATCAAACAGGGTGTGGATGCCGGCAAGGACAAGCCTGAAGGGGCCGGCGATCAGGGGATCATGTTCGGCTTTGCCACCACCGAAACGCCCGAACTGATGCCGGCGCCGATCCACTATGCCCACGCAATCCTGCGGCGTCTGGCCGAAGTGCGCAAATCGGGGGCCGAACCGACCCTGCTGCCGGATGCCAAAAGCCAGTTGTCGGTGCGCTATGTCGATGGCAAACCGGTCGGCGTCTCCTCGATCGTGCTGTCGCATCAGCACCGGCATGAAAGCCAGACCGGGGCCGACATCCGCGCCATCGTCGAACCCTATATCCGCGAAGTTCTGCCCGAAGGCTGGATCGACGCCACGACCGTCTGGCACGTCAATCCGACTGGCAAATTCGTCATCGGCGGCCCCGACGGCGACGCCGGGCTGACCGGACGCAAGATCATCGTCGACACCTACGGTGGTGCGGCGCCGCACGGCGGCGGGGCATTTTCGGGCAAGGATCCGACCAAGGTCGACCGCTCGGCCGCCTATATCGCCCGCTATCTGGCCAAGAACGTAGTCGCGGCGGGCATGGCCGACAAATGCACGATCCAGTTGTCCTATGCGATCGGCGTGGCCGAACCGCTGTCGATCTACGTCGACACCCACGGCACCGGCGAGGTCGAACCGGCGGCGATCGAGCGGGCGATCGGGCAGACGATGGACCTGACCCCCAGCGGTATCCGCAAGCACCTCAAGCTGAACAAGCCGATTTATGCTCGCACCGCGGCCTATGGCCATTTTGGGCGTGCGCCCGATGCGGACGGCGGGTTTGGCTGGGAAAAGACCGATCTGGCCGAGCGGCTGAAAAACGCGGTCTGACGGGCGATGGGTTAACACAGATCCTACAGATCGCGGCTTCTTTTGGCGGGAAATACTCCGGTCCACTGCGGTCAGCGGTAAGGTGGGTTTCAACCCACCCGCCGTTGCCAGTCGGCCTGTGCATTGCTATGCCCCCGATCCATGTCCAGCACCCAACATCCCAAAGGCGCGCCCTGGCGCAATTTCTATGGCCGGATTCGCGGCAAAACGATCCGGGCCAGCCAGCACGACTACCTCGACAATGATCTCGGTCCACTGTCACCGGGGCCGGTCGGCTGGGAGGAGAATCCTGACCGGCTGCCGCTCGATCTCGGCGTGCTGTTCGGTGGCCGCGATGTCTGGCTCGAAGTCGGGTTTGGCGGCGGCGAACATCTGGTGGGCATCGCCGCAGCGAACCCGCAGGTCGGCCTGATCGGGGCCGAGCCGTTCATCAACGGCGTCGCCATGCTGCTGGGCAAAGTGCGCCGCTCCGGTGTCACGAACCTGCGCGTGCATCCGGGCGACGTGCGCGATCTGTTCGACGTCCTGCCTGCCAGATCGATCGGGCGTGCGTTCCTGAATTACCCCGATCCCTGGCCGAAAACCCGGCACCACCGACGCCGGTTCGTCACTCAGGATCACCTTGTACCGCTGGCCCGCGTCATGCGCCCCAGTGGCCTGTTCCACGTCGCCACCGATATTCCCGACTATGTGCGCCAGACCCTGACTGAGGTGCCGCGCGCCGGGTTTCAACGGGTCGGCGCCGATCTGCACAGGCCGTGGGATGGCTGGATTTCCACCCGCTACGAACAAAAGGCCCTGCGCGAGGGGCGCACACCGTATTACCTGTCATTTCTCCGGGACTGAGTGCGCCCGCTTCTTGGTGAGTATTTTTGGCAAAGTGATACCCCGGTGATTTACCCTTTGCCGGGGCTGGGCTATCAGGCAGGCAATCCGCTGTGAGGTCATTCATGTCGTCCCATGCCACCCCGATTCCGATGACGTCGCGCCGGTCCGGCCCTTTGACGGGCGAGGCCCATGTGCCGGGGGACAAGTCGATCTCGCACCGCGCGCTGATCCTGGGGGCGCTATCGGTGGGCGAGACCCGGATCACCGGGCTGCTGACGGGCGAGGATGTTCTGGACACCGCCAAGGCCATGCGCGCCTTCGGGGCCGAGGTGATCGACCACGGCGACGGCGCGTGGTCGGTCCACGGCGTCGGTGTCGGCGGTTTCGCCGAACCTGTGGGCGTCATCGACTGCGGCAATTCCGGCACCGGGGTGCGCCTGATCATGGGAGCGATGGCGACCTCGCCGATCACCGCGACATTTACCGGCGACGCCTCGCTGAACGGCCGCCCGATGGGCCGCATCACCGATCCGCTGGCCCTGTTCGGGGCGCGGGCGGTGGGTCGTGCCGGGGGCAGACTGCCGATGACGATTGTCGGGGCCGCCGATCCGGTGCCGGTCCGCTATGTCGTCCCGGTGCCCTCGGCGCAGGTGAAATCGGCGGTGTTGCTGGCGGGTCTGAACGCACCCGGTCAGACGGTCGTCATCGAGAAAGAGCCGACGCGCGATCATACCGAGCGGATGCTGGCGGGGTTCGGCGCCACACTGACGGTCGATGTAACACCCGAGGGGCGCGTCATCACCCTGACCGGCCAGCCAGAACTGAAACCACAAAGAATCGTCGTGCCGCGCGATCCGTCCTCGGCCGCGTTTCCGGTCTGTGCCGCCCTGATCACCAAAGGGTCCGACGTGCTGGTTCCCAACATCGGCCTGAACCCGACCCGCGCCGGGCTGTTCACCACCTTGCAAGAGATGGGGGCCGATCTGACCTACGAGAACCTGCGCGAGGAGGGCGGCGAACCTGTCGCCGATCTGCGGTCGCGGTTTTCACCCGATCTCAAGGGCATCGCAGTGCCCCCGGACCGGGCCGCCAGCATGATCGACGAATATCCGGTGCTCGCGGTCGTCGCGTCGTTTGCCGAAGGGCCGACCGAGATGCGCGGCGTCAAGGAGTTGCGCGTCAAGGAAAGCGACCGGATCGATGCGATGGCCAAGGGGTTGCGCGCTGCCGGCGTCACCGTGGACGAAGGTCCGGACTGGTGGACGGTGCATGGACGCGGGCACGGCAATGTGGCGGGCGGTGTCAGCGTGGCAAGCCATCTGGATCACCGAATCGCCATGTCCTTTATCGTCATGGGATTTGCCAGCAATGAACCGATGACGGTCGATGACGGCAGCCCGATCGCCACGTCGTTTCCAGTGTTCGAGCGGCTGATGACGGGCCTTGGCGCGGCCATCCAGCGGGGCGATTCATAAAGCGATGCAGGCGATCGGAGTCTGGGACATCCGAAGTAGAGCGGTTGCGCCACTTTTCCCGTCGGTTCTGGTGATCGCGCCGGGGCCCGATGGTTATCTCGTGCGGATGAAGTCAGGCGGCCCGGCGGGGGATCATATCGGGCAGGGCCAGGGCGACAGTGTGACGGCGCGGATCGGGCAGGCGTCCTGGACCTTTGTCGCGGCGGACCTGGGCCGCACGCTGGTCGTGACCCGCGCTGCGCGGTTGTTCGGCCTGCTGCCGCGCCGACAGATGGTGACCTATCAGCGCCGCAATCCGGCCTGACCACAGGCGAAATTGATCGGCGCGGTCCATTCTGGCCCGGTCTGTTCCGCAGGTCCGCAGCAGGTGGATCGACAACTTCGCGACCCAATCCCTGCACCTCAGGATGAGCGATCAGCGGGGCCGACGACGGCTAGGTCGCCAGTGGCCGTTCACCCAGACGCTGCGCCACCATGATCAGATAGCCGTCCGGGTCCTGCACCAGAAACTCGCGCTGCCCGCCCAACCTGTCACCCCAGTCGCGCCATTTGTCGCGCAAAGGCACATAAAACGGATGACCGGCGGCCTGCATGTCCCGGGCCAGTGCGGTTGCGTCGCTCACATAGACCTGAATGATCGCGCCACGTCCGTAAGGTGGCGCGAGAACCCCGGTTTCCCAATCGCCGTCACGTTCATAGATCATCACCTGCGCGCCGTCCGGCCGCGCCAGACAGGCGAATTTCTGGACCGGGCGGTCAAATGCCACCTGAAAACCAAGAGGCCCGGTCCAGAACTTCAGGCTGGCGGCGAAATCGCTGACCATCAGTTCGGCCATCAGCGCCGCCCAGTTGGCGGGTGGTGATCCAAGCGGCATGGCGGTTCCCTGTTTGACTTGGTCCAAGGGTTAAGGAACAAGAGGGGCCGCAACAAGGGGCATGCCTGTGCAATTCACGGTGGCAATCGACGGGCCGGCAGCGGCGGGCAAGGGGACGATCGCGCGTGCCGTCGCGGCGCATTTCGGCTTTGCACATATGGATACTGGGCTGCTTTACCGGGCTGTCGGGGCGCGGGTGCTGGCTGGCGACGACGCAGTTAGGGCGGCACACTCCCTTGATCCGGCGGCGTTGGAAGATGACAGTTTGCGCAGCGCCGCAGTGGCCGAGGCGGCCAGCAAGGTCGCGGTGATTCCCGAGGTACGGATCGCGCTGGTCGATTTCCAGCGGGCGTTTGCCCGACGCGACGGCGGCGCCGTGCTGGACGGGCGCGACATCGGTACGGTGATCTGCCCGGCCGCCGAGGCCAAGCTTTATGTCACTGCCGTCCCTGAATGTCGGGCCGAACGGCGTTATCAGGAACTTCGCGCAAAGGGTGCCGATGTTTCCCCGGCCAGCGTTTTGGCCGACGTGAAAGATCGTGATGCGCGCGACAGCGGGCGGTCGACCGCGCCGTTGAAACCTGCCGATGATGCGGTGCTGATCGACACGTCCGACATGACCGTCGACGCTGCCGTCGCCGCTGCGATCGCCGCGATTTCCCAGCGACTTTAGCTACTTCAGTCCCAGCAACACCGCGATCAGCGCATCAGGGGCATCGCCGACCACGTCGTGCCCCGAGTCCAGTTCGATCACATTCCAGCCGCGCGTCGCGCGCAGCCGTTCGGCGTATTGCCGGAATATCGGCGCGCGCGACCGGCTTGCGATCACGAATCTTCCCGGCGTCGGTGGCAACGGTCCATTCTGCAATGTCACCGTGTCGTAAAGCGCCTTGAGCGGCATCGGGGCGAGGGGTTTGCAGGCGGTTTCGCGCAGGGTTGGTGAGGGGGGCAACATGCCGGTATCGGCGGCGTCGGGCATCGACATCACGATAAAGGCGAGGCTGCGGCTGTCACCGGGGATCGCCGTCGCGGAATCGTCCAAGGGCGCCACCGCCTCGATCCAGACCAGTTGCGCGATCCGGTCGCGCCAGCGATCCCAAGCGCCGGTCGCGGGTTTGCCGCCAAAACTGTGGGCGACAAGGATCACGTCGTGCAGGTCGTTGGCGGTGATCACCGCGCCGATGTCCGCGATATAGTCGTCCATCGCGACATCCGGCCCACCAGCCGCCGCGCTGTCGCCGTCACCGCGCAGGCTGACCGCATAGGCCGGATGCCCTGCCGCCCGCAAACCATCGACGACGGGCTGCCAATACCAGGCCCCGACCCATGAACCGTGCACCAGAACGTAGGGGTGATCGGCGCGGGCTGCCCCTGTCCACAGCATCACGCAGACAAGGACAACCAGCAGCCGCATCAGCCGCGCCGGAAAGGAAAAATATTGCGAAATGCAGGGTCGCGCAACCACAGCCCGCCCCACATCAGCAGTCCCAGATAGATGCTGAACAACTGATTGCTGTAAAGCGGCATGTCAGCCCGGATCTGGGTGACCATCGCGCCGCCAAGGATCGCCATCATCAGAATTCCGCCGAGCAGTGCCGTCGGTGGAAACAGATAAAGCAGGGTGCAGGTCAGTTCCAGAATGCCGATCAGCATGACCGGGGCCTGCGGCCAGCCAAGCGCCGTCATCGTATCAGTCGCCACGGCCATGCCGGCAAGTTTCGGCAGGACAGATGCGCCCAGCATGAACAGACCGAACAGGGCCGACAGGGCCCAGCCGACCCGGTGCATGGTGATTTCCGACATAGTGTGTTCTTTCAGTCTGGGCGCAGAATATGCCATCGGTGGCGGCTGGCAACTCAAACTTGCTTGCCATTGCGACTGTTGGGGTTGCAGTCTGGCCGCCAAGAGGATTGCATGCCCAGCCACCCTGTCGACCTGTCCACCTGGCCCCGCGCCGATCAGTTCCGGTTCTTTCGGACCTATGCGCAGCCGCATTATGCGACGACCGTGCGGGTCGATGTGTCCGCCCTGATGACACGGGGCAAGGCGGCGGGCGTGTTACCCTACCGCGCCTGTCTTTATGCCATTGGGGCCGGACTCCACGCGGTGCCGGAACTCTGCATGCGGTTTCGGGGTGACACCGTGGTGCGCCATGACATGATCACCCTCTCGATGTCGGTGCCGCTTGTGCATGGCAATTTCAACTACGCCTATGTGCCGTTCCGCCCCGATTTCGCCGGTTTCGCTACCGATGCGGCACGTCTGATCGCGGCGGCAGCACAGCTGGACAGGTTGCAGGCCAATGCCGGCGAACGTGACGATCTGGCCTATCTGTCGTGTTTGCCGTGGCTGGATTATTCCAGCATCAACAACGCCTTGCCGGGTCCGGACGACTGTATTCCAAGGGTCAGCTGGGGCAGGATCGTGGAAAACGGCGGTGGCCGGGACATGGCGATGACGATCGAAGTGCATCACGCGCTGGTCGACGGGCGGCAGGTGGGCGATTATTTCGCCGCGGTGCAGGCGGCACTGGATACGTTTTAGAACCTTGCGGCACTTGCCCTGCATGCGAAACCGGCCTATAGACCGCCCTGTCAAAGCGGCGACAAGCCCGTGAACGTTGAACTTGAGCAGGGTCGGTGGTTGCCGACCCTCTTTATTTTGCGTTTGACGGTCGGCCGCGATGACCAATGGAAACCAAAAAGACCTGCGGAGACAACCGCATGGCCCGTAACATGACGAAACAAAGGAAACTGAACCCGCATGTGTGCTAAAAACGCGATGGAGGAATTCGAAGCCCTCCTTGAAGAAAGCTACGAAATCGACACGCCGTCCGAAGGGTCGGTTGTCAAAGGCAAGGTCATCGCCATCGAGGCGGGACAAGCCATCATCGATGTCGGCTACAAGATGGAAGGCCGAATCGACCTCAAAGAGTTTGCAAATCCCGGCGAGTCGCCTGAAATCAACGTCGGTGATGTGGTTGAAGTGTTCCTGCGTCAGGTCGAGAACGCCCGTGGCGAGGCTGTCATTTCCCGCGAAATGGCCCGCCGCGAAGAAGCCTGGGATCGTCTGGAAAAGGCCTATGCCGAAGAAGAGCGCGTCGATGGCGCGATCTTTGGCCGGGTCAAGGGCGGGTTCACCGTCGATTTGGGTGGCGCTGTTGCGTTTCTGCCCGGCTCGCAGGTTGACGTGCGCCCGGTGCGCGACGCCGGCCCGCTGATGGGTCTCAAGCAGCCGTTCCAGATCCTCAAGATGGACCGTCGCCGGGGCAATATTGTCGTCTCGCGCCGTGCGATCCTTGAAGAAAGCCGTGCCGAACAGCGTGCCGAGGTCATCGGCAATCTGACCGAAGGTCAGGAAGTCGACGGCGTGGTCAAGAACATCACCGAATACGGTGCGTTCGTTGATCTTGGCGGCGTTGATGGTCTGCTGCACGTCACCGACATGGCCTGGCGCCGGGTCAACCACCCGTCCGAGATCCTTGCCATCGGCGAGACGATCAAGGTGCAGGTCATCAAGATCAACAAGGAAACCCACCGCATCAGCCTTGGCATGAAGCAGCTGCAGGACGATCCGTGGGATGTGGTCGAAAAGACCTATGCGCTGGAAACCGTGCATACCGGCCGGGTGACCAACATCACCGATTACGGCGCATTCGTCGAGCTGGAACCGGGCGTCGAAGGTCTGGTGCATGTGTCGGAAATGTCCTGGACCAAGAAGAACGTCCATCCGGGCAAGATCGTGTCGACCTCGCAAGAGGTCGAGGTCATGGTTCTGGAAATCGACAGCGCCAAGCGCCGGGTTTCTCTTGGCCTGAAGCAGACCATGCGCAATCCGTG